>QZJY01000006.1 GCA_003597995.1 Dehalococcoidia bacterium | reverse complement strand
GCCTCACCGGGCTATTGGAAAACTTCCGCCTTTGCGCTACTATTTGGATAACTTTGTCACTAACCCCCAAAAATCCAATATGTACTGGACTCTTACAATTCCTTTACTATCGTTGTGAGATAAAATATAATAGCTTCAAAGCCGCGCCGATAGTCACGGCTCTCATCCGCGCCTGAAGGATAGAAATAATGTCACTCGTAGAACGCATCGCGCAGCAACGCCTGGATAAACTTACTGACCTGCGCTCCCGCGGTATCGACCCCTACCCGGCACGCTGCCAGCGCAGCCACACCAACGCAGCGGCCGTCGCCCTTCTTGAAAAACAGGAGAAAGAGGGCGCGGAGCTTGTCGAGGTTTCCGTGACAGGCCGAATCATGGCTAACCGCTTGATGGGGAAGCTGGCCTTCATCAACCTGGTGGACGGCACCGGCAAGATACAGCTATTCATTAACAAACCGCAGCTCAATGCGGCTAGCGCGGAGTTGCTTAAAGACCTGGACATCGGTGATTTTATCGGAGCTTCCGGCAAAGTAATCCGCACGCGCACGGGCGAGCCCAGCGTGGATGTCCGGGAGCTCACTTTGCTGGCCAAGAGCCTGCAACCGCTGCCGGAGAAATGGCACGGCCTGCATGACACCGAGAAACGTTACCGCCAGCGCTATATCGACCTCATCGCCAATCCCGAGGTCAAAGAGATATTCCGCAAGCGCAGCCGCGTCATCACCGCTGTTAGAAAGTACCTCGACGGGCAGGGTTTCATGGAGGTGGAAACACCCATGCTGCAGCCCTCGGCGGGCGGGGCGCTGGCGCGGCCTTTCATCACGCACCACAACGCGCTGGATTGCGACTTTTATCTGCGCATCGCGCTGGAACTGCACCTCAAACGGCTCATCGTGGGCGGTTTCGACCGCGTATATGAAATCGGGCGTGTTTTCCGCAACGAGGGCATAGACACCAAGCACAACCCGGAGTTCACTCTCATGGAGTGCTACCAGGCCTATGCCGATTACAACGACATCATGCGGCTGGTTGAGGAGATGGTCTCGGGGGTGGTAAAAGAGGTAGCGGGAGACTATAAAATCCCGTACGGAGCCGACGTGCTGGACTTCACGCCGCCCTGGCCGAGAGTTGAATTGCGCCAGGCTATCCTCGAAACATCCGGTATAGATTATGACAAGTTCCCCGATACGGCTTCTCTGGCCGCCGAAATGAGGCGCAAAGGCATAGAGTTCGACCCGTCGCGCGACCGGGGTAGGCTTATCGATGACCTGCTATCAACGTTCGTGGAGCCGACGCTTAAAAACCCGACCTTCCTGGTGAATTACCCCATAGATATGTCGCCGCTGGCCAAGAACAAGCCGGGCGAGGCGCGCACCGTCGAGCGTTTCGAGGCCTACGCCGGCTGCACCGAGATTGCCAACGCCTTCAGCGAACTCAACGACCCGCTGGAGCAGGAGCGGCGCTTCTCCGGGCAACTGGAGGGCCGGGCTGACGCCTGCGTGGCACGCACCGAGGAAACAGAGGTCATCGACGAAGACTTTGTCACCGCGCTGGAGCACGGCATGCCCCCCACCGGCGGGCTGGGAATCGGCATCGACCGCGTCGTCATGCTGATAACCAACCAGCAATCAATCAGAGAGGTCATACTGTTCCCGGCGCTCAAGGAGAAGGAATAGCTTGACCGAACAGAACGCGGCGCTCGCGGCTGTCTGCGGCACATACTGCCCGACGTGCCGCTTCTACGGTGTAAAATGTGGTGGGTGCGGAGCGGTCAAAGGCAAGCCCTTCTGGGTAAAAGAGTATAATCGTGATATATGCCGCATGTATGGCTGCTGCGTCAACAATAAAAAGTTGGAACACTGCGGTGAGTGCGCCGAATTGCCCTGCCGAATCTTTGAGGAGTCATCCGACCCGTCGCATACTCCGGAAGAGGCCCGGTTGAACCGCGAGAGTCGAGTCAGGGAACTCAAACTTCGGGTAGAAGTCGGTACTCAGGATTGGCTCAAGCAGCACACCTCAAGAGAGGTACGCAAGGAGTAGCCTATGCTGGACATCAAATTCATACGCGAGAATGCCGAAACGGTGCGCCGCGCGCTGGAAAGCCGCAACGACAAGGCGCCCCTCGACGAGATACTGGCCCTCGACACCGAGCGCCGCCAGAAAATCACCGAGCAGGACGAGCTGCGCCGCGCCAAGAAGGAAGCCGCCCGCACCAGCCGGGGCGAATCTTCGGAAGGAGGCCGCGAGCTGCGCGACCGCGTCAAATGCGTCGAAGACAGGTTGCGCGAGATAGATTCCCAGTTGAGCGAGCTTCTACTCCAGGTGCCCAACATCCCCCAGCCATCCGTGCCGGTCGGCAAGAGCGAGGACGACAATGTGGTGGAGCGCAGCTGGGGAAAAGAGAAGTGCTTCGACTTCACGCCTTTACCCCACTGGGAGCTGGGCGAAAAGCTGGGAATCATAGATTTCGAGCGCGGCGTCAAACTCTCCGGCACGCGTTTTTATATCCTGAAGGGGCTGGGGGCCAGATTGCAGCGCGCCACCATCGCCCTCATGCTGGATATGCACACCCGGGAGGGCAACTATAAGGAAATTTATCCTCCGTGGATGGTCAAGCGCGAGGTGATGACCGCTTCCGGCAACCTGCCCAAATTCGCCGACAACCTCTATCATGACGACGTGGACGATATGTGGTTCGTGCCCACCGCCGAGGTGCCGCTCACCAGCCTGCATGCCGGAGAGATACTGGATGCGGGGGCGCTGCCCTTGCGCTATGCCGCCTACACCGCCTGTTTCCGCCGCGAGAAGATGTCGGCGGGCAAGGACACGCGCGGCATCAAACGCGGGCACCAGTTTGACAAGGTGGAGCTTTACAAGCTCACCGCGCCGGCTGATTCAAACCGCGAACACGAAATGATGCTGGCGGACGTGGAGAGGGTTTGCCAGAAACTGGGACTGGCCTACCGCATCAAGCTGCTGTGCACGGCGGATATCAGCTTCGCCTCCACCAAGACCTACGATGTCGAGGTGTGGGCTCCCGGCTGCCAGGAATGGCTGGAGGTCAGCTCGTGCTCCAACTGCGGAGATTTCCAGGCCAGACGCGCCGGTATCCGCTACCGTCCCGCGCCGGACGCCAGGCCGGAGTACGTACACACGCTTAACGGCTCGGGGCTTGCATTACCGCGTATAATGATAGCTATAATGGAAAACTACCAGCAGGCAGACGGGAGTATAAGAGTACCCGAAGCACTGCAGGATTTTATGCACGCGCAAATAATCGCATAGGCGGTGGAGTATGGGATTAAAAAAGCACCTGACGACCTTTGTATCCAACTGGCTGGGCGTTATCATTGCGGCTGTTATCGTTATCCTGTCAGCTACTTTCGGAGGCATGTACCTGTATGCCAGAAGCAGGGTAGATAACACCATCAATTTTGTGACGCAGGTAATCAACCTGCGCTACAACGAAGGGCTAACCCGCAGCGGGACAATACCTGACCCCCCCGGCTATATTTACCATATTGTACTCCAAGTATACAACCCTTACGGTGATACAGTAGATGTTGCAGTCTCGAATATTACTTTCACGGCAGATACCTATACATTCCCTGTCTCCCAGAATGGGTCCTGGGATAAGACGGTACCGACCGGTTATGAAATCTTTGAGGGTGACATCTCCGTAGACGCCAAGACTTTCGCTGCCCTAGCGGACAAGGGGAAGGTGGACGTAGAAATCAAGGGCACCATCTCGGGAAGAGGCCAGTACCGGTGGGTACACCGGCAGATCGAGCGCCCATTCACTCTTGTCTTAACCGGTGTAATTTTCCAACTAAACCCGAGCTCTTGACCCGGTACTACGACATGTTAGACGCGCCACAAGGCCGATGAGCATGTTAAAAGTCCTGTGTGAGATCCCGACGATACTTCACGATTTGACAAAATACTCAGGGATAGTAAGATAATGGCCTAAAAGGGAAGGAGAGAATATGAGCTTTTCGCAAATGTTCCTACTCTACTTCGTTACACTGGCCGTATTCACCGCCGTGGATTTGTTATGGGTCGGGGCAATCTCAAGAAGGCTATATCGTCGTAACCTGGAGGGGTTGTTGAGAGCCAAGTTCAACGTGGTCCCCGCCGTAGTCTTCTACCTGCTTTATGTTGTCGGACTGATGATTTTCGTCATCGTTCCGGCATTCAATAACATCTCGCTGGGGCAGGCAATGGGCATGGGCGTCCTGTTCGGCGGGTTCACTTTCGGCACTTATGCGCTGGCTAACCTGGCGTTAATTAGAGACTGGTCACTGCTGATAGTACTGGTTGATTTGATAGAGGGCATGTTCGTCACCGGCGTGGCCTGCACCGTAGCCTTCTATGTAAGCCAGGTAATAAGCTAAAGCGTCAGTTGCCGTAGTGACATATATGCCGGAGCATAACAGCGCGGCGGCATAGCGAGTCCGGTTAAACTCTAACAATTGCCCCTTCATTTGCTAAAATGACGAAGACCCCAACTTTTTGTTATAAAAATTCTATATTTTTCAAATACATGTTATGATTATTTAACGTATATCGGGTTATATTCCATTTAATCGGCCAAAGCGCTGGTCGATAAGAGAGGTGGGATATGTTTGCAAAACACAAACTACAACCCGGATTCTTGATAGCCCCGCTCGTAATACTAACTCTTGTTGTTGCCGGATGTGGAACTGCTGGAACCCCGCCAGGCTCCACAGTAACTCTCCCCGGCACGACCGTCACTCTTCCTGGTGGCACTACCACTCTGCCTGCAGTGACGGTTACCCTGCCGGGTTCCGTAACGACAATACCGGCTACAACCATAACCGTACCGCCAACAACGGCAATAATACCGCCAGCAACTTTTGTTCCACAACCGACAACGGATAGCAGGCTGCTTTTCCTGCCGGGTATTCCGGCAACCATTGTGACACACGTCGGAGTTATTGAGGTACTCAAACCAGCGTGTTTAACGTGTCATGGTCTTGGCATGTACCACCAATTCCCGCTTCCGCTTGAATGGAATGGCTCAGATTTTGGTTCCCAACTTCATGGATATACTTATGCGGTAATTCCAGGCACCATACAAGACCATTCGGGGCGCACGCCAGATGTTTGTCTGACTTGCCACGCGCTCGCCGGGTAATAACCAGGCTTCAGTAATAGCAAGAAGGAGGGCGTTTAAAGACGCCCTCTTTCTTATTAGGGTATTCCTTTCTGGTAAGCCATGTCGATGACAGCCTTGAAATCCCCGACTGAATGTTATTTTCCATGTTTTTACGCACAATTCCATACTTTTACGTTTTGCCCAATTTGCCATTTTGTTGAAAAGGACATTTCACAATTTCTAGCTTTGAACGTTGACATTATTACCATCACGCAAAAGGCGGAAAGGAGAAAGCAAAACTCCAATCGCTCCCCGCCCTAGATTCCCCGCACGTTTCTCTGTATAATAACCACTGCCTAACTTTCATGGAGGGGTGACCGAGTGGCCTATGGTGACGGTCTTGAAAACCGTTGTCTCCTCACGGGGACCGTGGGTTCGAATCCCACCCCCTCCGCCATTTTATCAAACTCAACTGCAGCCGAAATAGCATGACCACAACGAACGGAGAATGGTTTTTCTATATGCTCAGATGCAAAGACAACTCCCTGTACTCAGGCATTACAAATAACCTGGATGAACGGGTTAAAAAACACAACGAGGGAACCGGCGCAAAATACACTTCCTCACATAAGCCGGTAACCCTGGTTTACTGCGAACGCTATGACAGCGCTTCCGAGGCTAAAAAGCGCGAACACGAGGTCAAAGGCTGGCCTAAAGGCAAGAAGGAACAGCTTATCCTGAAGTCGCCAGAGGATAAACCTCTGGAGAGTCGTCTATGACTAGTGCGACTCCACCCGCCCGCAGGCCCCGCTACCCCATGCCAGGTTTTATTCTCAAGTCGCTTGAGGACAGAGGCCTGGTCGCACTGTACAAATCGCGCCCACTCTACCAGCAGAACGACTATATCGGCTGGATAACGCGCGCCAAACGCGACGAGGTGCTATGGCTGCGACGAGGTGACAAGCGGAGGGGATAGGCCGGCCTATCCCCTCCGCTTGTCTTTTAGATTCTGACTTGCCTGAGGCTCGAAGACGTCCGGCGTTTTCTATTTCTGAATATATACATGGTTGAGCGCCACCTGCCCCAGCGCATTCAGAGCATAGCCTTTAACGTAACTCTGCACCAGCTGCAGGTTTTTGCCGGTCCACAAAGGGATGCAGGCAGCATCGTTCACCAGCAGTTGCTCCGCCTGCCGGTATAAAGCAAAACTGGCAGCCTCGTCAGTCGTTGCCGCGGCCTCTTTCAGCAGAGCATCGAACTGAGCATTGCTGTATCCCCCGATATTATAGGTGGTGTCCGTGCCGAAAAGCACTTCCAGGAAGTTCTGCGGATGGGCGTAATCGGCACCCCATCCCCAGTAGAACATGCTGTCCTTTTCCTGCTTGAGAAAATAGGAAAACTGCGAGGGGTCAAGCTGCCTTATCTCAATATCGATGCCGAACGCTGTCTGCCAGTCGTAAACTATGGCTACCAGGTCGCCGGGAACCGCCCCGCCGTAGCCGCTGGTGGTAATCACTATTTTGGGCAGGCTGGCAGTTGAGCCGTATCTGGAGGCCGCGATAAGCGCTCTGGCCGCGTTAACGTCGTATGCGATGCTCTGAAGCGCCGCGTTGTACCCCGGCATGCCCGGCGGAAGGATGCCTCCTGCGGGAGCCAGTACGTCGCGGAACATGAGTTGCGCCAGTCTCTGCTTGTTCACCGCCATGGAGAAGGCACGGCGGATATTAGAGTCGTCGAAAGGGGGTTTGCTGACATCGAAGCCTAGATAAGTCAGGCTAAGTTCGGGAGTGGTCACAAGCTGGCTGTAGAAGGGGCCGGCCGGGTCCATCACGCGGTCATAGTAGGAAACGTCCATATCGGCCACGTCTATATCGCCCGACTCGTAGAGGTTCATGGGAATGCCCGCCAGCAGCTTGGAAACCACCTTGTTCAATTTGGCCTTATCGCCGTAATAGAGGGGGTTACGCTCGAGCACCAACCGGCTGCCCCGGGCCCATGAATCCAGCCTGAAGGGGCCGCTGCCGTTAGGAGACTGCCACCAGGAAGACCCTCTGGCAATGTCGTTCTTGTCCACCACGAAGGCGGTAGGATAGCTCAGTTTGGCCAGAAAGGCGGAACTGGCGCTGACCAGCGTAACCTTGAGAGTATAATCATCGACTAGCTGCACGCCGCTGAGGCTCTGTGCTTTGCCGGAGAGCATTTCGGCTGCACCCTGTATGTCGCCCAGATATGTAGAGGCCGTCTGAGAGCTGGTGGCCGGATTGCAGGCGCGCTCCCAGGAGTATTTTATATCCGCCGCCATGACCTTTCTCCCGTCCCGGAAGGTTACGTCACGGCGTAGCTTGAAGGTATAGGTCAGTCCGTCGGGGCTTATCTGCCAGCCGGAGGCAATATCTGCCACCGGTTCGAGATGGTTGTCCAGCCGCACCAGGCCGCTGAAAAGCTGCAGTACGTAGCCGTTGGAAGTGGCGTCTCCGGCCAGAGCCGGGTCGAGTGTCAGCGGGTCGATGTTGTACAGGTTGAGCGTACCGGAGCCCCCGGCTGCGGGCAGTGCCGTGCCACCGGGATTGCATCCAACGAGAGCGATAACAAATACCAGTGCAAGGAGCAGTGAAACTATCTTTTTCATGCCGCGGCTCCGGTCTTGGCGGACAGGTATTTCTGGATGGCGAACGGCAGCCACAAATTGTAGAGCCCGTCCATGTCGAAACCATAGACCTGCATGAGCGCGCCGTCATAGGTATTTCCCTGCCGGAAAGTTTCCAGAAGGGCCGCCATTTTAGACTGGCCGTACCTGGATACCAGGAAATCAATGAGACTGTAGCTCTGGGCATATTCCTGATAGGAGAGAGCGGCATCGGTTGAAAATGGGCTGGCCATGCTGCGCACTGTAAAAAGACTGCCCTGCGCCATTGCGCCGATGAGCGAGACCTCAAAAGTGGAATCCAGCGCGCCCTGGGAGTACATGGCCAGGCCTTCGTCCAGCCAGGTAGGCAGGCCGCTATAGGGGTTGTTGGTCATCTGGTAGTTCACCATGTGCGCGAGCTCGTGGACCAGCGCCCCCTTGCCCCAGTCCAGGTTAGATGTGTTTATCCCGATAACTATTGTGCTGTAGGGCGGGTAGGTGGCTCCCCCGGTCCACTCCTGTGCGAAGATCATGGCTCCCTTCATATCGGTGGTGTTGTCGTAGATGTAAATTGACACCGGGCGCGAGAGGCGTGCGCCGGTATTTTTTTCCAGGTTGGACAACCCGCTCTGGGCCGTGTCCATCAGCGTCTGGGCCAGAGAGTTATTGCCGCTGTACCAGTAGATGGTAATGTTGCTCTCTTTGAGGGAGCGCCAGGTAAAGTGCGTGTCATCGAAGCTGACCTCTTGCGGTGAGGTTGTAACGCTCTTGCCGGCGCTGTCTTTGAGGGTCCACCAGAAGTCCACTACCGTGCCGCCGGGTAAGCCGCCGCTCTGGCGCATATCCCAGTTGTAAACGGCGGTGATGCTGGTAGAAGAGCTGAAGCCGAGTTTTTCTTCAGTCACCACCTTCACGAAGCTGTCACGCTCGACGGTGAAGTGCAAACGTACGTCGACGATGTTCGCGCCGCTGGTTGCCTGCACGCTGAAAGCCAGAGAGGAGGGAAACTGCGGCGTCGCCGTGCTGGAAACGACATTTATGTCTTCCGCAGCCAGCGTGAGCCCGGGTGCCAGCCCCGCCATCAGGCCGGCGGCAATCATCAGCACAACTACCAGCATGCCGAGTTTTTTAATCATTCTTCCTGTCCCATTCCAGACCTCAAATAGGCGTTGATGAAACCGTCCAGGTCACCGTTCAGCACGGCGTCCGTGTTGCCTGTTTCGAAATTCGTGCGGTGGTCTTTCACCAGGCGATAGGGGTGCAGCGTATAGCTGCGTATCTGGTTGCCCCACTCCGCCGAAACGTGCTTGCCCTTGATTCTGGCATGTTCCTCTTCGCGTTTAGCCAGTTCCAGTTTGAAAAGCCTGGCCTTGAGGATGCGCAGGGCGATTTCCTTATTCTGGTGCTGCGAGCGCTCCGTCTGGCTGGTCACTACCAGGCCGGTGGGCACATGGACGATGCGCACGGCGCTGGAGACCTTCTGCACATTCTGGCCTCCCGGCCCGCTGGAGCGGTAGGCCTCCACCCTGAGGTCGTCGGGTTTGATGATAATATCCACATCACCCTCGGCTTCGGGCATGACCTCCACCAGAGCGAAAGAGGTATGACGCGCGTGGTCCGAGTCGAAAGGCGAAAGGCGTATCAGGCGGTGCACGCCGTGCTCGCTCTTGAGATAGCCGTAGGCATAGTCGCCGGATATCTCCAGCGTTACGCTCTTGAGGCCAGCTTCCTCGCCAGCCGACTTGTCCAGTATTTCGACTTTATAGCCGTGCTGCTCGGCCCAGCCGAGGTACATACGCAGCAGCATATCGGCCCAGTCCTGGCTTTCGACACCGCCAGCCCCGGCGTGGATGGATAGAATGGCGTTGCGCAGGTCATAGGGACTGGCAAAAGCCAGTTTGAATTCCAGGTCGTCGAGGTGGGCGGTAAGTTGGGCCATCTCGGCTTCTATCTCGGCTCCCAGCGTGGGGCTGGGGGAATCTTCTTCCAGTGTCATCAGTTCTCCGAGCTCGGCTGCCTTGCGCTCCAGCGCCCGCCACTGGCCGACCGTCTTTTTAAGCTCGGCCAAGCGGCGCATCTTCTCCTGCGCGGCGGAGGCGTTATCCCAGAAATCAGGGGCGACGACGGCTCTTTCAATCTCTGCGATTTCTTTTTCTTTAGCGGCTACGTCAAAGCCGCACCATGTCGTTGGTAATCCGGTGCTGTTCGTCAATCAGTCTTTCGCGTATTTCGGACATTTCAACCCCCGTCATTTTTATATACAACGCTGATAAGCGTTTCAAGGTAGGGATGCTACAGCTTTTTTGACGCCCGGCAGATTTCCGCCGGCGGCCAGGTGGGCCAGGCGCGACGGCTCGGGCAACCGGTAACCACGAGTGCACGCCAGCGCCCAGCGGACTGATTCTTCAAGACTAATTCTGTGTCCGCTTGAAATATAAAGCGGCTTCGAGCCCGAACGCGTGCGTAACACCGTGCCGATGACCTCGCCCTGGTCTATAAGCCGAGCCTGACTTCCAGCCTCAAATCCGACTTCGACTTGTTCGCCACAGAGGCGCGACTTGGCGCAGCCGATAACAGGAATATCCAGCCACAGCCCCAGGTGAGAGGCAATGCCCAGCCGCCTGGGGTGTGCTATGCCCTGTCCGTCGACGATAAGCAGGTCAGGCTTGTGGTTCAGCTTCTCGAATAACTCCAAAACTAGCGGAGCTTCGCGGAAAGACAGCAACCCCGGAACGTAAGGGAAAGTGAGCGCTGCCACAATCGTCTCGATTTCTACAATCTCCAGTTCGGGATAGCTCAAAACAACAATGGCAGCCCTGGCCGTGCGGCTGCCCCTCGGCATGGAGATGTCAGCCCCGCCTATGAAGCGCACGGAGTTGACTTCACCGGATATTATGACATCACCGGCAAGTTCTTTTTGCAGAGATATGGCCTGCGCGGGCGTCAAATCCCAGGAATGGAGAGCCTTGAGCATCATGATACTTCATTATAAGCGATAGGACTTAGCCGAACAAACGAAACAACCAATAATATAATTATGTTAAACTGATGGAGGGCGGTATCTCATCCGCTATTGACAGTCATAGCTTAATCGGGCATAATTAGTTTTTGAAAGGATAATTCATGGTAAAAATCAGATTACGCCGGATTGGTGCTCCCAAAAAGCCCAGCTACCGCATTGTGGTGGCTGATTCGCACGCCGCCCGGGGCGGGGCTTTCATAAGCATCATCGGCCGTTATGACCCGCTGACCAACCCTGAAACCGTAACAATTGAAGAAGGTCCCGCGATAGACTGGCTGAAGAAGGGCGCCCAACCAACTGAAACCGTAGCCAGACTGCTCAAGAAGGCCGGCATCATGGACAAGTTCAAGGCCGCAAAGGAGACCAAATGAAGGAACTCATCGAGTACATCGCCAAATCCCTGGTCAACGCGCCCGACGCCGTAGTGGTAACCGAAGAGACCGACGCTGAGAACGGCATTGTCCTCAAGCTCAAGGTGGCCGATGAGGACAAAGGCCGCATCATCGGCAAGCAGGGCCGCATCGCTCAGGCCATGCGCACGCTAATCCGCGTCAAGGCTGCCAAGGCCGGCACCAAGGCCAGCCTCGAAATCATCTAACTACATTAACAGATTTTGCAAAAATCGAGCACCTCATCAAGCTCAACTCCTTTTGAGCCGGTGAGGTGTTTTGTATTTATTTAAAGGACTGAAATGGCCGAAACAGGCTCTAAAAAAAACCGGGCAGGCAAACAGACGGAATACATCACCGTGGGGGAGGTGCTGGGAGCGTGGGGCCTCAAGGGGGCTTTCAGGGTAAGGCCGACGACCGATTTCCCCGAACGCTTCGAGCCGGGTGAAACGGTCTTCATCGACGGCGTTCCTAATACAATCCAGAGCTCCAACTGGCAAAAGGATGGAGTGATAATGACAATTGCCGGTGTAGATACGCCGGAAGCCGCCGCCAAACTGCGCCGCAAGACGCTGGACATACCCGCAAGCGAACTGCACGACTTGCCGGAGGGACAGTACTACCAGTTCGACATCATCGGGCTGGAAGTGCGCACCTTGGACGGGACTATACTGGGCAAAGTGACAGATATCCTGAATTGCGGCAACGATGTCTACGTAGTCAAGGGCGAGGGGAAAAAAGACGTGCTCATTCCCGCCACCAAAGACGTGGTCAAGAGTATCGACGTCAAAAAAGGTAAAATGATCATTGAGCCGATAGAGGGGCTGCTGGGGTAACGCCGTTATACTCACCGCTGGACAAACACGAGAATGTCTGCCATTCCATGCGTACGTAGCAGCTTTATAACAAGCAAACAATATTAGTCTATTGGTACCAAGTCATGGTTACTGTGGTATTAACATTCTTCGAACTAATAATCGACCACTTGTTAGAAAAAACCAAATGATAGTTACCTGATGATAAAGAAGCACTAATATTACCAACAGTTACCCTTCCTGATTGATAGTAAGATTGAGACTGGTGACCGTTAGCCCAGTTGGTTAAATCCATATCAGTCATGATGTAGACTTCAATATCATTACCAGAACCACCAGCAGCACTAAAGGAACCGGAAACAGTAGCGTTTTGATTGGTGACGGTAAAAGGCTGGTCATAATATCCACCGGCTTTGACCGTTATCATGCCATTGACGAGATTTTGACTATGTAACACGGGTGCGGGCGCAACATAACCACCACCACCACCTCCACCTCCACCTCCTCCCCCTCCACCGCTCCCACTACTACAACCAATTACTGAGGTTAAAATTAGAGCCAGAACAACCAACAGACAAAATAGACGTTTCATGTTCCACCTCTTTACCATTACTTATTAAATTGATTTTCCCAATTTAAATAAATTTGTTTTAATTGTTCGTCAGATAGACCTGTTTGCGCCATCTGTTTGCTCCAAGAATCCAATGTGTTCTGAATGTATTGCACTCCCCAGTTAGGAGTGTAACCGCTAAGTTTATATACCTCGTAGGTAACAGTGGCTTGTTGTAATGAGTTATTAGACAAAAAAAGATTATAGTTACAACCACCATTAGTACTTCTTGTAACACCATGGTCATTAAACAAACGCAATCCAGTCGTATACAAATAACCAGTATTTGTGTTAGTTTCCACCCATCCGATTCCGAGACTACTGAAAAGATATTTATATCCTAATAATGGGTTACCTTGGTAATCTCGAACAGACTGGTATCCATCAATACCTATAGATGAATTCGTGGAAGACCCGATATCCAACCAGATTTGGCCTACATTTGAATTCTGAAATTCCACAATAGTACCGCTGCACTTAATAATAATATCCATCCATGTGTAATCTTGGTAATAACCTAGGTCAACTGTCTGCGAATCTCCGGATTTACCGTATGGTTGAAGGGTTACTTGTTTTGATATTGATGGTGGGTTGCCTGTACTATTAGCTGGCGGCAATTTCCAAATGTCTAAGACGGCTTGAGGGATCGCTGGCGGTTGTGGATACGTCGGTGTTGCTGATGTGACCATTTTAGTATACGTTGCGGTAGTTGTTAGTGTCGAGAAAGTTACAGGTACAGTTACGGTGACATTTTTACCGCAGCTTGTAGCAAACACAATAAGTAATACCAGGAATGGTGACAAAATCAAACATCTGTTATTCATATTAAGCCTCATTTTTAGATTCTGCGACACTCAACTCTTTTACCCAATATTACATAGTTCTAATTCTACTCCTCATGTCAATAGGGGTAGGATTGCACGATACTAACAATCGCAATAAATAACAACCCACGCGATACCTGGTGCTTGTGCTAATATGACTCCAAATTAAATTAGAGAGGTACAAAATGGCTGAATATGGTTTCATAGTCCAGACTATCGACATCAAGCCTGATATGGAAGACTCAACGGCAGACCAATTGAGTCAGACCATGGCAATCGCGTTGAATAATATTGTCCAGAGTGTTTCCAGAGGGCTAATCAATCTACCGGGCGGAGGCAGCGGCGAGATTATGTCTCATAATCTGACGCGCATAGGCGGGCATCTGGTTGTATCATTCCTTTTCCGCCGTTAATAACATATGCTACCGATAACTTTATGACACAAAAAAAGGCTCCTCATCCCCACCACCAAAGACGAGACAAGAGCATAGATATAAAAACCAAAAAGATGGTGATAGAGCCGATTGATGGACTGGGGTAATTAATAATCCGATACCGTATTATGCTATTTTATTACTATATTTGCATATCTCTTGACATTTTGAATACACTTTGCTATCATATAAGCAATTGAATTCCAGGAGGAAGAGACATGGAAGCCAAAGCTGTATACACACGCCTGCAACCTGAACTATACAATAAGGTAAAAGCTTTTTCAGCGAAAACCAACCAAAGCATGTCATCAACCATCGAAAATCTGCTTGATGTTGGCCTGAAAGAGACCGGTATCAAATTACAGGCCGAAACGCTAGAGAAAGAGATCGCCGGACTCCGCGAAAAATATCAGAAATCAGAAACGGATAAGGCGTCAGCACTAGGCCAACTTGAAGCCTGCAAAATGCGAGAGTCTATTGCAATGGCGGCTCAAAGCCATGCAGCCGCGCTTCAACAGGAGACAGATGCTCAGAAACAACGAATTTCACAGCTAACAAATTATCTTTCGACTTATGTTGCTACATGTCTGACTTGCCATACGCAACTCACACTCCTCGATGTTGGCCAGCGCAGGTGCCCAAATTGCGGAGATCGTAAGCCTGAATTGTTACCTGAATTCAAGGCACCTCAAACACCATGGGAAATCATACGTGAGCCTCTGGCTGTTACCGGCGCAACGGCTATTGTCGTTGCGCTCCTCAATGCGTTGGAGAATACACAGCAACAAGGTAAGACTTAAATTTTTAAGTCAAGTACTTCGTAAATTCAACTGTTCGACAAGGAAAGAGAGGGAGCTTGCGCTCCCTCTCTTTCTACAACTCTAAACGATGGTGAACTAAACGGGTCTCTCGCGGCGGCGGCGAGCCACCTTGAGACGAGCCAGGGCTCGCTGGAGAGCGGCTTCGGCAGCCAGTGAGGCTTCAGCACCCGCCGGGGCTTCCGCCATGGTCTGTTCGGCGCGCTTGCGGGCTTCCTCGGCGCGGGCGAGGTCTATTTCATCGGCCCTCTCAGCCGTGTCGGCCAGGATGATGACGCGGTCAGGGCGCACTTCCATGAAGCCGCCGGAAACCGCCAGGCTAATTTCACTGCCCTCCTGCTTTACAATCAGCTCCCCGGGCGAGAGCATGGTCATCAGCGGTGAATGGTGCGGCAATATACCTAGCTGGCCTTCCACACCGGGGGCGACGACTTCGTCCACGTCTTCCGAGTAGACCAGTTTTTCCGCGGTGACTATATCGAGTCTGATCTTTGCCATGATATTAGCTCTCAGCTTACAGCTTACAGCTTTCAGCTCTGACAGCTGATTGCTGATAGCTGACTGCTATTATAATTTCTTTGCCTGCTCCGCCACTTCCTCGATGACGCCCACCATGTAGAATGCCTGCTCGGGATAGGCGTCATATTTGCCTTCGAGAATCTCTTTGAAGCCGCGCACCGTCTCGGATATTTTAACATATTTGCCGGGACGCCCGGTGAAGACCTCGGATACGAAGAAGGGCTGCGTCAGGAAGCGCTGGATCTTGCGGGCACGCGCTACAGTAATTTTGTCTTCTTCGGAAAGCTCTTCGATACCCAGAATGGAGATGACGTCCTGCAGGTCCTTATAGCGCTGCAAAACCCTTTGCACGTCGCGCGCCACGCGGTAGTGCTCCTCTCCGACCACCTTGGGGTCGAGGATGCGCGAGTTGGATGACAAAGGGTCCACGGCCGGATAAAGCGCCTGGTCGGCCAGCGAGCGTTCGAGCGAGATGACGGCGTCCAGGTGTCCGAAGGTGGCCACCACGCCGGGATCGGTGTAGTCGTCGGCAGGCACGTAAATGGCCTGGAAGGATGTGATGGAACCCTTGGCGGTGGATGTGATGCGCTCCTGGAGCTGGCCCATTTCGGTAGCCAGGGTGGGCTGATAACCCACGGCTGAAGGCATGCGTCCCAGCAGGGCCGATACCTCCATGCCGGCCAGCGTATAGCGGTAGATATTGTCGATGAAGAGCAGCACGTCCTGGTGCTCGACATCGCGGAAGTACTCGGCCATGGTGAGGCCGGTAAGAGCGATGCGCAGGCGCACGGCGGGCAACTCATTCATCTGTCCGAATACCAGAGCCGTCTTGCTGATAACGCCGGAGGCCTTCATTTCATGCCACAGGTCGTTGCCTTCGCGGGAGCGCTCGCCCACGCCGGCGAACACCGAATAGCCCGCGTGCTCGCTGGCAATGGAGCGGATGAGTTCCTGGATGATAACCGTTTTGCCCACGCCGGCGCCCCCGTAGGCGCCGATTTTGCCGCCGCGGGCGAAAGGGGAGATAAGGTCGATAACCTTGATGCCGGTCTCCAGCACCTTGGTGGTGGTTTCCTGCTCGTCGAAGGCGGGGGGGCTGCGGTGAATGGACCAGCGCTCGGCAGCCTTGACCTCGCCGATGTTGTCCAGCGGCTCTCCCATAACGTTGAAAATTCTGCCCAGAGAGGCAGGGCCTACCGGCACCTTGATGGGAGCGCCGGTATCAATGGCCTCCACGCCGCGCGCCAGGCCGTCTGTAGGCACGAAAGACAGACACCTCACCCAGTTGTTGCCCACGTGGGCCTGGGCTTCCAGCACCAGCTTGATGCCGTCATCCTTTTTAATCTCGATGGCGTTGAAGAGCGCCGGTAGAGAATCTGACGGAAACTCTATGTCAACTACTGAACCGATTACCTGGACCACTTTCCCTTTGGCCACAATCTACCTCCTGAACAGGAAAATCCCAAGCACTAAGCTCTAAATCCTAAACAAATCCAAATTTCAAAGCACCAAAGACTTAGAGCCCATTTTTTTCCCTTTTTACATTTTGTATTTTGTTCTTATTTAGTATTTGGGTATTAGGATTTAGTATTTTATCCCGTTAAGCTAGAGCCGCCGCGCCTCCGATGATATCCAGCAGCTCCGTGGTAATAGACTCCTGACGAGCCTTGTTATAAACCAGTGTCAAATCATCAATCAACTCTTCGGCGTTATCGGTGGCATTGCGCATGGCTATCATGCGGGCCGACTGCTCACTAGCGATAGCCTCCAGAATAGCGTGGTAGACGCCCATCTCCACGAAACGCGGCAGCAGCGCATCCAGCACGGCAGCCGAGTTGGGTTCAAAGATATAATCCGGATTATTTTTACCTGCTTCAACCGCTACCGGCGTCACAGGAAGTATTTTGATAACGGTTGGCGTCTGTACCATAGTGTTGACAAAACGGGCATAGGTGATGTAAACGGCATCCACCTTGCCGGAAACGAAGTCGTCTATAATAATGCGTGAAATGGGTAAGGTGTCCACCATGTTGGGCTTATCGCCCAGCTGGATGAACTCGGCTACCACATTCTGCGAAGTGCGGCGCATGAATTCCAGCCCCTTGCGCCCCACCGCGATGACCGAGGCCGGCAGGGATTGCTCCAGGATAAAGGCCGCCGACTTGCGGTTCAGGTTGGACACCAGACCGCCGGACAGGCCGCGGTCGGGCGAGATGTGCACCAGAGCGATGTGTTTGACGGGATCGCGCGCCTCCAGCAGGGGATGTGGGCTTTTATCCTGGGGCACGGACGCCAGATCGGATATAACCTCCGTGATCTTCTGCGTATAGGCTCTGCCCGCCAGGCCGCGTTCCTGGGCACGGCGCATTTTGGAAGCGGCGATCATTTCCATGGCCTTGGTAATCTTGGCCGTGCTCTGAATGCCTTTGATACGCCGCCTTATCAGACGAATATTAGCCAATGTCTAATTCCTCTACCTACCTAAAAGGTCTTCTTATACTCGGCAATGGCCGCCTTGAGCTTCTCTTCGGTGGCGTCGTCCAGCACCTTGGTTTTGGCAATGGTCTCGCCGATGGCCGGATGCTGTGCTGCCATGAACTGGTGGAAGCCCTTTTCGAAAGCTATCACTTTATCGGTGGGTATGTCGTCGATAAAGCCGTTGATGGCGGCATAAAGGATGGTGACCTGCTGCGAGACCGGCATGGGCACGTACTGCGGCTGCTTGAGGATTTCTGTGATGCGCCGGCCGCGGTCGATCTGCGCCCTGGTGGATTTGTCCAGCTCCGACGTGCCGAACTGTGCGAAGGCCGCCAGCTCGCGGTACTGCGCCATGGTGAGCTTGAGTTTGCCGGCCACTTTCTTCATGGCCTTGGTCTGGGCGGCCGAGCCGACGCGGGACACGGAAGTGCCGGCGTTGAGGGCCGGGCGGATGCCGGCGTTGAACAGGTCGCTTTCCAGGTAGAGCTGGCCGTCCGTAATAGAGATAACATTGGTGGGAATATAGGCCGAAACGTCTCCGGCCTGTGTTTCGATAATGGGCAGAGCCGTGAGTGAACCGCCGCCGAATTCCTTATCCAGTTTGGCGGCGCGCTCCAGCAGCCTGCTGTGCAGGTAGAAGACATCGCCGGGATAGGCTTCGCGGCCGGGGGGACGGCGCAGCAGCAGCGAAAGCTGGCGGTATGACCAGCCATGCTTGGACAGGTCATCATAGACCACCAGCGCGTCCTTGCCGGCTTCCATGAACTCTTCGCCGATGGCGCATCCGGCGTAGGGCGCCAGATATTGCAGCGCGACCGAGTCGGCGGCGTTGGCCGCTACCACGATGGTGTGCTCCATAGCGCCCATTTCCTGCAGCTTGCCTACCACCTGGGCCACCTTGGAGGCCTTCTGGCCAATGGCCACATAGATGCAGATGAGGTCGCCGCCCTTCTGATTGATAATGGTATCCAGAGCGATGGCGGTCTTGCCGGTGGAGCGATCGCCTATGATAAGCTCGCGTTGCCCGCGGCCGATGGGTATCATGGCATCCACGGCCTTGATACCGGTCTGCACCGGGGTATCCACCGAGCGGCGCATGACCACGTTGGGGGCCACCCTCTCCAAGGGGCGGGTGCGGCTTGATTTTATAGGACCCTTGCCGTCCAGCGGGCGGCCCAGCGGGTCGACCACGCGCCCGATGAGGCCGGCGCCTACCGGGACCTCGGCCACGCGGCCGGTGGCGCGCACTTCGTCGCCCTCTTTAATACCCGAATCATCGCCCAGGATGACGGCTGCCACGCTCTCTTCCTCTAGGTTGAGCGCGATGCCCATAACGTCGCCGGGGAACTGCAGCAGCTCGTTGTACCTGGCGGCCGCCAGGCCCTCGATGCGGGCGATGCCGTCGCCGACTTCGGTAACAGTCCCCACATCCACCAGGGTCGCCTGAGCCCCGAAGGATTCGATCTGCTTCTTGATGACTTCTACTATCTCATGTCCTTTGCCTGCCACTGAGCCACCTCCTGGAATAGGTTGTCGAGAGTTACAACTAGCTTAATTCTTTTTTAAGTGTCGCCAGAGCCGTGCTCGTGCTGCCGTCGAGCAGCTTGCCGGCCACCCTGGCCTGGAAGCCACCGATGAGTAAGGGGTCGGCCTGCCCCATGAGTATCACCTTTTTATTCAGTATCTTGCCCACGCGCCGGCTCAAGTCCTGGACCTCCGCCTCAGCCAGAGGCACCGCCGTGGTGAGGCTTCCGCGTTCGATGCCGTTACGCTCGTCCAGCATCTTCTGGTAGCTAAGTGCCACGCTACCAAGCCGGTCGGCTGCGCCTTCTTTTATTAGCAGATAGGTCAGATTGAGCACTTCGGGGCTGACGTCGCCCAGGTTGCGCGAAAGCAAACCGACCTTGTCCTTCAGGCTCACCCTGGGATAAGTCAGGAAAGCCGCCACCTCGGGGTCGCGGCTGAGCGCCGCCACCCTCTCGAGGTCAGCCTGCCATTTATCCAGCTTGTTCCCGGCTAGCCCCAGTTCAAAAAGAGCTCGGGCGTAGCGCCGGGCAGCGAACCTGCTAGGCAAAATGTTTCTCCATTAGTTATTCTTGAGACCCGAGCTTTCCTCGAGCACCTGCTCTATCAGCTTGCGCTGGGCTTCTTTATCCAGCGAGCGCTTGATGACTTTTTCAGCCGCCAGAACAGTCAGGTCGGCGAACTCTTTGCGCAGCTCGCCGATAGCCTCGTCGCGTTCTTGACCTATCTGGCCCCTGGCCTGCGCGATGAGTTTCTCGGCATCCGCCTTGGCATCTACCTGCGCTTTCTGGCGCATGTTTTCCGCTGAAGCCATGGCCTGATTGATCAGCGCGCGGGCTTCCTGTCCGGCTGCTTCGATCTTTTTAGCCGTTTCCTGTTCCGCTACGTCTGCCTGCTGCTTGATGCGCTCCGCCTGCTCCAAGCTTTCCCTGATTTTGTTTGAGCGCGCGTCCATCATGCGCATGATGGGCTTGTAGGCCACCAGATAAAGCAGCCCGAACAAAACCCCGAAGTTGACAGCCTGAGCTATCAACGACGGCACATTTATCCCGAAACTCTCAAAAAACCCGCCCATTGTTAAGCCCCCTGTTTAGGACGAAAATATGCTCAGGCCTATTTTCAAAAGACAGCTGGCGCATTTCATGAAAGCGCAGAGCCTCTTTTATGCAACATAAGCCGCGGTACTAAGATACCACCGAGATGGTCGAAAAAACCGCGACTATCACTAAACCGGCAGCGATAAATACTCCCAGTACTGCTGCCGCGAGAATCAAACCCAGCGACAAAGGCATTCCTTCTTGCATAATAATCTCCTACTGCTACACAACCATAGCGAGGATAATAGCCACAATCAGAACATAGATGCCGATAGCTTCGGTAAGACCGCCTATCAGAATCATGTTAGTGAGAATGGGGCCCCTGGCCTCAGGATTGCGGGCTATGCCCTGCAGGGCCGAATAGCCGATAAGCCCCAGCCCCAAACCCGGCCCCAGCATTCCCAGACCCACCGCCAGGCCCACCGCGAGCATTTTCATTGTTTCAGGCGTCATGAAAAACCTCCTCTATAAATTTATGCTTTCTATATAATACACCATACCTAGTGTCCTTCTCCTTCGTGAGGGGTGGTAGCCAGGGTAAGGTATATAAGCGTAAGACCACTGAAGATAAGGGCCTGGATGAAACCTACCAGCAGTTCCAGGCCGTAGAATATGGTCGGAACAAGCATTGGAACCAGGAAAGCTATCATGAGCAGCAGGATTTCGCCTGCCGTCATATTGCCGAAAAGACGGAAGGTCAGGCTCACGATGCGGATGATCTGTCCCACGCCTTCCAGAAGACCTGCCAGGGCGTTGATGAGGCCAGCGAATATGCCCAGTGCGGCTCCCTTGAAATCACGCTTAAAAATCAGCTTTATGCCATGGAAAAACTCTTTGAAATTGAAGAATTGTCCCAGATAGCCGATACCCTGGGTGCGCAGGCCTATACCCCCTACGGCAAGGAATGTAATAAAGGCGATTGCCAGAGGAGTGTTGACATCGGTGTTGGCAGCGCGGATAAGCTCCACTTCACCCTCGCCGGTATGAAAAAGAATCGTGCCGAAGCCGGGCAGCAATGCCAGCCAGGCATTGCAGATAACAAACAGGAAGATAGTGGCCACCAGCGGGAAAAACTTGCGGCCTCTTTCTTCTCCGGTTACGCCGGTACAAAGGTCATACAACCAACCCAGCACAAACTCAAAAAAGCCCTGCAGCCTTCCTGGGACAATCTTAATGCGCCGGGTGGCCAACAACGCGAAGAGCACCAGCACCAGCATGGTAATCCATGTGGCAATAATAGTATTGGTGACAGCAAAGCCTGCAATATGGAAAACAGCATCAGATGGCAGTTTGATTTCAGGGCGGTGAACGCTGAGCCATGCCGGTAAATGTAGATTGGGAACAACACTCTGTCCCAGAGGTCCAGCCAAAAGACTGATTAACACTACGGCCAATAATACAACGGCTAGACCGATTGCAACCGGCAGTGAGCAGCCCAGAAAACCCTTTTTCGTCTTAGCCATTAATCAACTGTTCCCTTTATCGTTACCGTTTTTCAAAAGTGGCGAGAGCATCCTGGCGGCGCCGACTACCGCTGTCGCCAGACCCAGGAATAAACCGATAATAACAAAAATGGGCCGAGTGCCCAGTTTATTATCGAGCCACTGTCCACCCAGCACCCCGGCTACGATGGCAATCCCCACGAACCAGCCCACTTCCAGTAAAGTCAGGGCTGTCTGCCACCTCTGCAATCTAATCCTCTCAAATTGCCGTCGAAAAGGATAGCAGAATCAACCAAATAAAGTCAAGAAGCCCTTTAGCTTTTAACATCACATCGTTAATAACAGAGCCCCGGATTTTTTTCCAGGGCTCTAATCAATAATATAAACCCGGTTTCAGGATTTGTACTTGCCGAAATCCTCCAGGTCGAGGCTGTTGAGGAAGTCGCTGAAAGCCGACAGCTTGCCCAGCTCCTCATCGCTCACCTTGCCCGGCTTGCCCTCCGTCATCTTGCCCCCGGCCTCGGGGTGCTGGTTGTCCATGACGAAGTCCTCGCCCTCGCCGTGAGTCAGGGATATGCCGGCCTTCTCGATGACCGAGTCTTCGGCAAAAATGGGGACTTCGCCGGCGGTGAGGGCCAGGGCGAAGGCGTCTGACGGGCGCGAATCAACTTCCATCTGGCCGCCGTTGACGTTCAGAATGACCTTGGCGTAAAAGGTGTCGTTCTTGAGGTCACTGACGATGACGGAGTCTATGGTAGCGCCCAGGCTGTCGATGATAGAGCGCATCAGGTCATGAGTCAGCGGGCGCGGCACCTGTTCGCCGCGCAGCTTGATGGCGATGGCATTGGCTTCAGCCGGGCCGATGAAGATAGGCAGATAACGCTCGGCAGCCTTCTCCTTGAGCAGTACGACGTAAGGAGTGCCGTGCTGGGTGGACTTCGGGTTCATCATACCCACCCGCAGGCTATCGATGGTCATTTCAATCATATTTTCATCCCCTCCTTACAACCGCATGCATAATTCTACCCCCGACTTTCAAGGGTGTCAACTGAATACAAACTCGATAGGCAGTTAACCAAACTCCCGAACCATATTTCATCGTATTGTTCTCAACTCTCAATTAGACTATGCGGAAATAAATCGTGAGCGCTTACCTATTAGGTCTTCCTTGAGGTCTACCACTCGGCGAGCCGGTATAAAGGGAAATTCCGCCAATAGAAACGCTGTGTTGTTCTCCCACCGTATTGCGTCAAATATAACTGTTACCGAAGACCTCCTAGTTGCCTCATAATTCCTGTTACCGACCAGAGCGCTCTGCTAATTGCCAGAGTTTCTCT
>QZJY01000005.1 GCA_003597995.1 Dehalococcoidia bacterium | reverse complement strand
GCTTCTCATGGCAGGTCCCTTTCTTGCCCTTATTATAGGACACTCGATCCTGCCAAACCCACCAAACCTCAAGCGTCCAGTCTCAGGGGTTCACTCCAAACCATATCCTCGTCACGTAGTATAATAAATCTAGGTGACATCCGAGATCCCGCAAGAAGATGAAAATGCAAGCAGTAATTCTAGCCGCCGGCGAGGGTACGCGCATGAGGCCGTTAACGCTTAACCGCCCCAAGGCCATGCTTCCCGTCGCCAACAAACCCATCCTGGAAGGCGTTGTTCTCGAAGCCCAAAAAGCCGGCATAACCGATTTCATCATAGTCGCAGGTTACCAAGCCGAAAAGATAAAAGAATATTTCGGCAACGGCGACAAATGGGGCGTGCGCATCCTATATCGCTTGCAAGAGCCAGCCCGGGGAACAGCCGATGCCCTCAAAGCGGCACAAAACATCGTGCGGGGAAATTTCCTGGTGTTAAACGGGGATATAATTATAAATGAGCACGATATCCGCAAGCTCAGTCAGTCAAATCAAATCACTATCGGCGTCAAGGAGGTCAGCGATCCCTCCGGTCTGGGGGTTATTGAGGAGAAGGACGGCCTTGTGCGGCATATTTTTGAAAAACCCGCTCATCCTTCCTCGAAACTGGTCAATACCGGAATTTATTTTATGACACAGCAGATTTTTTCCGCTATCGGCAACACCGCCGAGTCGGAAAGAGGAGAATTCGAGCTGACGCGTTCCATCGAGATGCTCATCGAGCAGGGCGTACCAGTGCGTTGTGAAACAGTCGAACAATGGCAGGATATCGCCTATCCCTGGGACCTGCTCGAGGCTAACGCGAGCGTCATGTCGGGTATGAGCGCATGCAATAATGGCACCATCGAAGAAAACGTCCATCTCAAGGGCCCGATTACTATCGGAGAAGGCACTATAATTCGTTCGGGCAGTTACCTTGTAGGCCCCGTTTGCATCGGGCGAGATTGCGACATCGGGCCGAACTGCTTCATCAGACCGTCAACGAGCATAGCGGACAACTGCCGCATTGGCGCGGGCGTCGAAATCAAAAACTCTATAATCATGCGCGGGACGAAAATCCCACATCTGAGCTATATTGGCGACAGCATCATCGGGGAGAACTGCAACCTGGGCGCCGGAACCAGTATCGCCAACCTGAGGCTGAATAAAGCGAGCATCCATATTAATGGCCAGGACACCAAACACAATAAGCTGGGAGCCATCCTCGGCGATGGAGTGATGACCGGGATTAACGTCAGTATCAACGCCGGGACTGTCATCGGCAATAACGTCTGGATAGGGCCGGGAATGCTGGCCACAGGCATCATAGCGGACAATATTCATCGAAAGTCCTGAGTAGGTTGAGCTATTTTCACCATTTGATTTGACATAATGGTAAAATAAAATATGTGCGGTTTAATCGGCTACAGCGGGCCCGGAAAAGCGGCCCCTTTTATCCTCGACGCCTTGAAGCGGCTGGAGTACCGGGGCTACGACTCCGCCGGCATCGCCACGGTTTCCGAAGGCCGACTGCTATATAAAAAGGACTCGGGAAAAATCGAGGAAGTCGAAAGCAAACAGCATTTATCCGAACTTCCTGGCCACGTCGGCATCGGGCATGTCAGGTGGGCCACCCACGGCGAGGTAAACCAGGTCAACGCTCACCCTCAGCTCGACAACCGCAGTATCATCGCCGTGGTGCACAACGGCATCGTGGAAAACGCCGCAGAACTGCGGCAGCAGCTCAAGTCGGAGCATCAATTCGTATCCACCACGGATACCGAGGTCATCCCTTTCCTGCTGGCCAAATATCTCAAACGGACGGGTAGCATGACGGGGGCCATGGCTCTGGCGGTAAAAGAGCTTCGCGGGCCGTTCGCCTTTCTGGCGCTGTGCCAGACGGAGCCGCAGGTATTATTCGCCTGTGCCCGCGAGATGCCGCTGCTGCTGGGGAACGGGGCTGGGGGGAGTATCGCCTCCAGCGACATAGACTCTTTCCCCGAAGGATACAGGGAGATATATGCCCTTGAAAATGGTGAGATAGCCGTCGTGGGAGCTGACAATTTCCGGTTCTTCGACGCATCCGGCAACCCCATCCACAAAAAGGCCGGGAACGTGCAGCGCCAATCGGGTTTCGCCGTGGACGACAGCCTAAAACACCACATGATGCGCGAAATCCGGGAAGAGCCCTGGGCCATCGAACAGGCCGTCATCCAGGACGAGGCCGGTATGGCGCAGGCGGCGCGGGCCGTAAAGAGCGCCAAAAACGTCATCTTCACCGCCTGCGGCACCTCGCGGCACGCCGCGTTGATGGGCAGGTATTTATTCTCGCGCGTTGGGGGCAAGCTCAGCGAGGTCATCATCGGTTCTGAATTCAAGTATTTCGCGGACTCTATCAATGAGGGAAGCGTGGTTATCGCCCTGTCGCAGAGCGGCGAAACCGCCGACGTGCTGGAAGGCGTGAGGACGGCCAGAGCCCGAGGGGCTAAAGTAATATCCCTGGTGAACCGCCCATCCTCGCAGCTAAGCAGACTGAGCGACCTCGTTTTCCCGCTGAAATGCGGGCAGGAAAACGCCGTGGCCGCCACCAAGAGCTACATTGCCCAAATCACAGTGCTGGCGCTGCTGAGCCATTATCTGGTAGGGCAGCAGCAAATGATAACGGAAAAGCTCAAAAATACCGTGCCGCTGGTAGAGCTGGCCTATGAGACCAACCTTAAAAAAGCCGAATGCGTGGCGGCCTATATAGCCAAATTCAACGCCTGCTACTTCATCGCCAGGGGAAGCAATTTCCATATCGCCATGGAGGCGGCACTTAAAATGAAGGAGGTCTCCTACGTGCACGGCGAAGGCATGCCGGCGGGGGAACTCAAGCACGGCACGCTGGCCTTGATAGAGAAAGGCACGCCCATCGTGGCCATCTGCCCCGACGACTATACCTTCGAGGATACCATTCATAACGTCGAAGAAGCCAAGACACGGGGGGCCCGCATATTTGGGGTTTCTGACAGGTGCCACCCGGCTTTCAATGAATGTTTCAGGATACCGAAGGTGGAAGAAATACTTTATCCCTTCGTAACGATTGTACCGCTGCAGGAACTAGCCTATTTTACGGCGCTGGCGCGCGGCGTTGACCCGGACAGGCCGAGGAACCTTGCTAAGAGCGTGACGGTGAAGTGAATGGAGGATAAAAAATGATCTAGTACAAATGGAAACTGCCAGTCGGTGATGGAAGCAACGTTTTAATGTGGCTTGGCAATCAACCGATACACGGCTGTGAGAATGTGCTTATCTTGTCAGGTGGGGATTTGTTGTTCCTCAAGACTGATCGGAAAGAAAATGGTACGGAAATCAGAAAGGACGTCGAGACGTTGAGTAAGGCCGCATTTTTTAAGAAATATCAGTGGCCCGACAACGAAAGCGGCGAAGGCCTATATAGAGAATTGAAAAACTCCAATATGAACGTTAACCAACAGGCATAGAAGACCCAGGGAATCTTCTAGATTAGTGCCAATAATAAAAATCCTTCCCGAAGGGTTTATCGAGGCTGCCTACTTGCTCTTCAATCTGAACCACAGAATCAGTGCAATATGCCACTACGAACTCGGCATCCTTTTGCTGAAGCGGTTCTTTAACTCCAAATTGCTCGTGTTTTCCGTTGATTGTAAAAATTGTCATACCCGCAATTTCGTAAAAATGCATGTGGTCGGCTATATTCATTCCTAGAGACAAATACATTAGAGTATCCTGCATCTTTCTGAATGCTTCTAATATAGATTCATCTGGCCCTGGCTCCCGTATTGATTTCTGCACGATAATCCCATCTATGAACAACTGGTCTTTACCAACCAAGGATGCCTTTACCTTTGCTAGCGCCCGCGTTAACCCGGCAGCTGCCTCTTCCACTGCACGACGGTAATCCCCCTTCTCCAAAGCAGATTCAGCATCAGCAAGGTATTTCCTCGCCTCATCATTTTGGATAAGGTCAATGAGGCTAATTCTTTCAAATTGAAGACCCCATGTGTCCTGAAGAATCTTCTGTAGAAAATCCCTGGCATAGGTGCGACAGTCACTGACCTCTATTTCATTAGGGTATCTTGCTTTGTGTTGTGCATCATTCCGAATTGCGTGAATATGTTGGATATTTGCCTTATCTGGCAGTTGGTTGGAACCTGCGTTAGCTAATAAGTTTTCAACTTGTTGGACCAAGCCCTGAAATCTATCGTTTGGAGTACTTGAGGCATCTAGTGAACCTACCACGGCTTTTAATGTTGTCTCCACAGATATGTCAAAACCAATAACCGACATAATCCTGCCGACACTACTGTGTCTTGACATTGATTGAACAACAGCCTGCTGATATAGTTGTTTAGCCAATACCAATTTCCTCTACGTAATTGTATCAACTAGAATAGGCATTTTCTTCCTCTCTTTTTTCGAGGATAATCAGGCCGGCCTTACCTCAAATTGATAATCGTCGCCCCGCCGCCGCCCTCATTCTGTTCGGCGCTCTTGAAGCTCTTTGCCAGCGGGTGCCGCCCGGCCATTTCCCGCACAATGCTGCGCACCGCGCCCGTGCCGAAGCCGTGAATGATGCGCACCCACGGCAACCGCGCCACGGCGGCGTCGCTCAGGTAGTTGTCCAGTAGCGGCTCGATTTCCTCCGCACGTTTGCCGCGCAGGTCAAGCTCCATGGGCACGGAGCGGGGAGCCGTGTGCAGTTTCACCGCCTGAGAGGCTTCCGGCTGCGCGCCCGACAACCGGGCGACATTGTCCCGTCCGACCCTGAAACGCAGGGCCCCGGCAATGACCTCAACCTGGCCGCTTTCCGGGTTCAGCGCCGTGACCGTGCCCTTGACGTCATACTCCCTGAGCCACACGCGGTCTCCCACCGCTATCTCGCCCTCTTCCGATGTGGCGGCCTGTTCCGTCTGCCGGGCGAAGATGCCCTGGTTCAGTCGTTCCCTCACTTTTTTGGAGGACTCGCGCGCTCCGCTGACAGCCGTCTTCGACACCTGCCTTTTAAGCTCCGCCGAGGCGCTGTTTATCTCTTTTTGCAGCGAGGCTACCTCGGCCACGATATCGTCGCGGGCGGAACGTATCATGGCCTGTTGCTCGTCGCATAGTTTTTTGAGTTCGGCGGAAAGCATCTCGTTCTGCTTCAGATAAGTACTCTTCTCTCTCTCCAGCTCTTTGTTGACGTCAACAAGATGCTGCTTTTCGGCATTCAGGCTGATAAGAAGCGTCTCCATCTGCTGGTTTTCCTGGCTGAGCGCGGCGCGTGCCTGAGAAACCACCGCTTCCGGCAGCCCGAAGTGAGATGCCGTGGCGATGGCGTTCGAGCCGCCCGGAATGCCCAGCGTCAGGTGAAAAGTGGGGGTGAGGGTGCGGGGATCGAAATCGAAGGAGGCGTTTTCCAGCCCCGGCGTGACGTGGGCAAACACTTTCAGGTCGGTGTAGTGCGTGGTTACCGCCGCCAGAAACTTGTTTTGCAGCAGGAAAAGCAGTATGGCGCGCGCCAGGGCGGAACCTTCCAGCGGGTCGGTGCTGGCCCCCAGCTCGTCGAGCACGACGAGATTGTAGCCCCGCGCCGATTTGAGTATGCGACTGATGTTGCTCATGTGCCAGCCGAAGGTGGAGAGGGTCTGCGCTATGCTTTGCTCGTCGCCGATGTCGGCGTAAATGCCGTCCAGTACCGGCAGGTGGCTGGCGGGGGAGGCCGGAATGGGCAGGCCAGCCTGTGTCATGGCGCATAACAGGCCAACTGTCTTGAGACACACCGTCTTGCCGCCGGTGTTGGGGCCGGTGATGACCAGCACGGAGAAGTCCTTCCCGAGGTCGACATCTATGGGCACAGCGCTGTCGCCTATAAGGGGATGGCGCGCTGCCTCAAGGTGTACCAATGGCGGCTTGGCATCGGTGGGGCGGTAGATTTGCGCTTCAGTGGCTCTGAAGCGTCCCGCAAAACGGGCCCTTGCCAGCGAAAAATCAATCGCGGCGGCGGCCTTGATGCCCGCCGAGATACTGTCACAGATATCTCCCACAGCAGCGCTCAGCTCAGTGAGTATGCGCTCTATCTCGCGCTGTTCTTCAATCTGGAGTTCCTTGATGGCATTACCCAACTCAAGAGTCTGCCAGGGTTCTACGAAAATACTGGCACCGCTGTTGGAAACATCGTGGACGATGCCTTTGACCTCGCCGCGGAATTCACTTTTGACGGCGATGACGAAACGGCCTTCGCGCTCGGTGACAATCGGTTCCTGTATGTAGCGGCGGCCGGCGTCAGAGGTGATGTAAGCCTGGAGCTTATCCACCAGCTCGGCGCGGCGCGAGCGCTGGTTATGGCGGATGGAGGCCAGTTTGGCCGAGGCGTTGGGCAGCAGCTCTCCATCAGGCGAAATAGCGCGGCTGATGACGTTTCCCAGCCCTCCGTGCGCCGTGATATTGCAGGCATAAGCCCAGAGGTGTGGCAGTTCTTCTGCGTGATGCGAAACTTTCTCCCGCAGTATTCTGAGCACCTCCAGGGTGACGCGTACGGCGTTGAGGCTTTGCGGGTCGAGTATCTTGCCCCGCCCGGCAGCGATGACTACCGAGGTGACATCCTCGATGCCGGATACGCCGATTGAGGGTTCCGCTTCAAGAAGATGGCGTGCCTCTGAAGATTCGGCCAGCCGTGCCTCGACCTCGGCAAAGTCTGACGAGGGCGTGAGGCCGAGCGCCGCCTCGCGGCTCAGAGAAAAGGAACAATACCCGGCGATAATATCTCTGATACGGGGAAATTCCAGGAGTTCCAGGTCTTTGTTGTCCATGTCAGAACATATTTTACACGAAACAACCTCTCGATATAAACAAAGAAGGGGCAGCCGCCTGGCTGCCCCTCGGTTTTTCAACATTGCTGAGTTGTTAGATGAACAGAGGAACCAATACCAGAGTGATAGTAGCCAGGAGTTTGATTAAGACGTGCAGGGAAGGGCCGGCCGTATCTTTAAGGGGGTCGCCGATAGTATCGCCCACCACGGCTGCCGCGTGAGCGGGGGTCTTCTTGCCGAGAACGTTGCCCTTTTCGTCCTTGAGCTGCCCGTCTTCAATCATCTTCTTGGCATTGTCCCAGGCGCCGCCGCCGTTGTTCATAAACGACGCCATCATGATGCCGCCGATGGTTCCCACCATCAGGAAGGCAGCTACCACCATGGGCGCATCGTAGCCCATCCACTTGAAAACAAGCCCGACAATGACCGGAGCGAGGACGGGAAGAAGTCCGGGGGCAATCATCTCATGCAGGCCGGCGCGGGCGGTGATATCCACGGCCCTGGCATAATCCGGTTTGTGGGGATGAGCGGGATCTTTGGGATTGAGTATTTCAGGGTCAGCCTTGAACTGGCGGCGAACTTCTTCGATAATTTTACCGGCTGTTTTGCCGACGGCTTTTATGGCCATGGCGCTGAACAGATAGACCACCATTGCGGCCAGCAAAGCGCCCACAAAAACCTCAATGCGGGCGATATCGACTACCGCATATTGTCCGACTACACCAAACTTGATGAATGAGACTCGGTCGAGATAGGCCTGGAACAGCAGGAAAGCCGCCAGACCGGCTGAAACCAGCGCATAGCCCTTGGTCAAGGCCTTGGTAGTATTGCCGACCGCATCCAGACGGTCTGTAATTTTGCGCACCTCGGGCCCGGCGCCAGCCATCTCGTTAATGCCGTTGGCGTTGTCGGTAATAGGGCCGAATGTATCCATAGTAAGGATGTAGGGACAGGTCATCAGCATGCCCATGGTGGCCACGGCAGTACCGAACGCGCCAGCGCCAGCCACACCGCTAAGAGTGCCAAACCAGTAAGCCAGCATGAGGGCTACGCCGATGATAAGAGCCGTAGCAAAAGTGGTTTCAAAACCTACCGAAAGCCCGGCGATGATGTTGGTGGCCGGCCCGGTCTTGGAAGCCTCTGCGATCTCTCTAACGGGGCGGAAACGGAACTCGGTGTAATACTGTGTCACGAAGACCACGATAACACTGGCGATAATGCCCACCAGCCCGGCAGCGAAAAGCCACATCTCCTTGCCATTGAGGTCCTTGTGCAGCATAAAGTAGACGCTCAGGAAAAGGCCAACCACGGAGAGGAGGAGCGCCACATAATAGCCGCGGTTGAGGGCATTCATGGGGTTTTCGCCCTCCTTGGCTTTGACGACCATCAACCCCACCATGCTGGCGACCATGCCGAAGCCGCGCACCACCAGCGGAAAGAGTATCCAGACGACATTTTTTGTTACCAGATAAGCCGCGATACCCAGGATCATGGCGCCGATATTCTCGGCAGCCGTGGATTCGAAAAGGTCCGCGCCGCGTCCGGCGCAGTCGCCGACGTTATCACCCACCAGGTCCGCAATCACGGCGGGATTGCGCGGGTCATCTTCCGGAATGCCCGATTCCACCTTGCCGACCAGGTCGGCGCCCACATCAGCGGCCTTGGTATAAATACCGCCGCCGAGTTGTGCGAAAAGGGCCACGAAACTGGCACCGAAGCCAAAACCCACGATGAGGTGAGGAGCGATTTCGGGTTTGCTGTATCCCCCGAAGGCAAAAAATATAACCGTGACACCGATAAGGCTCAACGCTGTAATGAGGAATCCAGCCACGCCACCACCCCGCAAAGCTACGGTTACCGCCTCCCTCAGGCTTTTCTGAGCGGCGGAGGCGCAGCGGACGTTGGATTTGACAGCTATATACATGCCAACAAAACCGGCTACGGCGGAGCACAGGGCTCCCACCAGGAAGGCCACAGAAGTACGCCAGCCGATGGCAAAGCCGGTATATCCGGCTTCATTGCCGCCCAGCACGCCGACCAGGACGCCGATGATAATGGCTATCGCCACCGAGAAAATGGCAATCGTGCTGTACTGACGCTTCATGAAAGCCCAGGCGCCCTGGAAGATCATGTCGCCTATTTCCTTCATCTTGGGCGTGCCGCTGTCGCGCTTGAGCACGTTGCGTGCCAGCCACAGCACGAACAGCACCGTGAGCACACCGGATACGGGCACTATCCAGAAAAGACCGGGCATTAAGTTTTCTCCTTTTCTATATGATTTCTGAAATATTTTTGGGCTACATTATACACATATTAGCCCCGTTTGGCTAGGCTATACGGAGGGTGTCGCACTGCTGGGACCGCTGTACGGCTATCTGTTCCTGTGTTCTTTGCGCAGCGGTATTTCTTTTATAAAGAGGTGCACGCCTATAGCCAGGACAGCCGTAATCAGCGAGATGATAAAAACCTCACGCAGCGCCGAGCTTAACGCCTGTTTGAGCGTTTCCTGAAGCTGATCGAACAGCTGACTTCCCTGCGGGCTGGCCTGCATCAGGAAATCCTTGAGTTCCGCCTGCGAGGCTGCGCTGAGAAGTGTCTGCGGATTGTGCCCCAGCGCATCTATCTGTGCCGCCGGCAACGCGTCTCTGAGCGCCGGTGAAAGCCGCCCCGTGAATTCAGCCGCGAAGCGAGAAGTCATGGTGGAGCCGAAGATAGCTAGGCCAACCGAGGCGCCGATCGAGCGTATGAAGGGTACAGATGAGGTAGCGACTCCCAGCATGTTATAGGGAACAGTATTCTGTACGGCGATGGTATATAGAGGCATTGTCATGCCCAGGCCGAAACCCGTCATAACTATATTGACGATGGCAACTACGAAACTGGTGTCAGTCCCCATCCTGGATAGAAAGAATATTCCAACCGCCATAAGTCCCAAACCAAACACGCCCTGAACGCGGTAATGCCCTCCCGTTCTCGACAGCAACTGTCCAGAAATAAAGCTGCCGCTTACTTGCCCCAAAATCATGGGCGTTAAAAATCCGCCGCTGGCGGTCGCCGTAGCTCCCAGCACGCCTTGAAAAAAGAGCGGGACGAAGGTAATGGCTCCGAACATGCCGAAGGCGGTTAGAAAAACCACGATTTCAGAAACGGCGACAATGCGGTTACCGAAAAGAGATAGCGGGATGATCGGCTCGCGACTCCTGATTTCAGTATATAAAAAGGCTACCAGCATGACCGCAAACAGGGCGAGTAGGCCGATTACCGGGAACGAATTCCAGGGATACTGCGCGCCGCCCCAGGACAGAGCCAGCAGCAGCGCAGCCACGCCGACCGATAGGGTGAATATGCCGGGATAGTCGACCTGGTGGCGATGTCCCGCTGCCGGGCGGACATCCGGGAAAAACAATATGAAAAGAACGACGACGGCAGTGCCAATAGGCACATTCACGAAGAATATCCAGTGCCATGAAAGAGTATCCGTGATAAAACCGCCGAGCGAAGGACCAACGATGGCCGATATGCCGAAAACAGCGCTGATGATGCCCTGGTATTTGCCGCGCTCCGCGGGCGGGAAAATATCGGCGATGACTGTAAAGGCATTGGCTATCATGGCGCCGGCGCCGATGCCCTGTATGCCGCGGAAGATGATGAGCTGCATCATACTCTGGCTTAAGCCGGAGAGAAACGATGAGATGGTGAATATGACAATCCCGGCGATGTAGAACGGCTTGCGCCCATACATGTCGGTCAGCTTGCCGATGATGGGGATGGTTATGGCCGAGGTAATGATGTAGATAGTGATTATCCAGGTATAGTGGGCAAAACCATTCAGGTCCACGATGATACGCGGCATGGCAGTGTTCACTATGGTCTGGTCAAGCGAGCTCATGAACAGTGCCATGAGTACACCCGCCATAGTCAGGACTATCTGGCGCCTGGGCAGCGCGCGCAAACCGAGTTTAACCGGGGGGCTATCCATTACAATCCAGTTCCAGGCGCATCCCGCGTGAACCGCATATAGATTCGATTAACAAGACTACCCATTATGCCACCCCCCCACCGCGCACGTCAAAGCCCTTGTCTGCGTCTGCCATTAGTGATAAAGGAAAATAGGAAGGGAATGGTGGTATAATAGTCGCACTAACCCACGGATTGCATTAAAGAAAGGAACAAGATGGCTGATAATTTCGATATGGCGGATACCGAATCCCTGATCACGTTATTCACCAACGCCATGCGCAACAAGTTGAACGCGATGGAACTTGAAAACGAGGCCTTGAAAATGCGCCTCAACGAGCTCCGGTTGAAGCTGGAACTGGCGAAAGCCAGGCTTGAAGAGGCCGGTGTCGATGCCGCGGGTCTGGATTTCGATTCAAAACTTTAACCGGACTAGTAACAAAAATAATACGACATAATGTTTGGCGCAGAGAAAAACCACCACTTCCCTCCGAGGCTGGAGTAAACCGCAAGGATTTTAACAGTCGGAGGATTCTCTTCCCTCGCTTTAAGCACCGCTTCTATCATTTCAAGCATGGCAGCCGGCTGGCTTATTTACATTTATATAGTGACAGATCTTTTGGTTTAAGTTATGATTAAAAATAGTAAAACACACAAATTATTACAACCAGGGAGGATTCACATGGAACCTAAAGAAAAAAAACATATCATACTGGAAAAACCGTTACCTGAAATCCTTGACGATATAGAAACAAGTATCGTGACTGCAGAGAAAGCAGCGGCTGAGGCCCGCCAGGCGGCCGCGGAAGCCCGCAAAGCCGGCGAACAGGCCGCGGCCGAGGTGATGAAAAAAATCCGGAAGCTTTTCCTCAAAATGACACAGGACATCACGGAAGAGCTGGAGAAAGGCTGAAGACCCGCTGCAGGCGTATTAGCCGAAAAATCTCATTTTTCGAGTAGTGCAACATCCTGAAGGCTATTGCCATAATGGCAGTAGCCTGATTGGTATCATAATGAGAGTATTCGAGCGTCGACAGAATTTTACTTGCTGATTTACACTGCCGATAAAGCCAGATGCATGGCTTCCTGATTGATGCTATCTGCTGAACAGCGAAACAGGATGGCATTGCTGCGGCTAAAATTCAATCGAATGTCATCTCCATGATTAAACTCAGCGTGATTTTCGGACTTGACGATAACTCTATCTTTGCCGATTCTCACATTTATACAATTGTCGGAACCACAGAATGACTTCCTTTCTACGTTTCCTGAAATGTAGACGTCGTCATTTGAAGAACCGCCATCTATGCGAATATATTTCGCGCTGACCCCGACGCATACTTCTTCCTGCTCGCTGACTTTTTTAAGCCAGACCGCTTTACCCATGGCTACGGTCAGGAAAAATTGCGCGAGCGCCCCATGAAAAGCCAGCGCGCCGTTCCTTCGCACTATCTTGCCGGGAAACAGTATCAGTTTATCGCCATTGGCATCTACGGGGTATATCGAGCTATTTGCCGTTGGAGAATTTCTATCGCGAGTTTCATTCTGCATATTTATTCAAGCATAATACATAAATTTTATTTATTTGTCAATTCCAGGATACTAATAAAGAGAGCCAATACCCGGACATCTTTGACTGGCCGAATAAATATTCGACATAATGTTTGTGCCTGAGCTATAATTAGCCCTGGGTAATAATCGAATGCTAAAAGTCCTTGACAATGGTTTGTATTGGTTGTTAGAGTATAGTCAAATTAGAACCGCTCAAATAAAATGGCAAAACTGCTAGACAGCATCAACAGTCCCGCCGACATTAAGCGCCTTCCCTCCAAAGAGCTTAAACCCCTCGCCGAAGAAATAAGACAGGAGATGGTCCAAACCGTCCAGGTGACCGGGGGCCATCTGGCTTCCAGTCTGGGGGCTGTTGAGCTTACTATAGCCTTGCACCGCGTGTTCGACAGTCCTGTAGATAAAATTATCTGGGACGTCGGCCACCAGGCCTACGCCCACAAGCTGCTGACCGGCCGCCGCAAGCAATTTCACACGCTGCGCCAGTACGGCGGACTGTCCGGTTTTCCTTCACGCGATGAGAGCGTCCACGACTCTTTCGGGACCGGCCACGCCAGCACCTCCATATCAGCCGCACTGGGTATGGCCACTGCCCGCGACCTGTCCGGTGAACATTATAATGTAATCGCCGTCATCGGAGACGGGGCTATCGGCGGCGGCATGGCTCTCGAAGCTCTGAATAACACAGCTTCTTCAGGCACCAGGCTTATCGTAGTGCTGAATGATAACGGCATGTCCATTTCTCCCACAGTGGGAGCCATCGCCAAACTGTTGCGCAGGGTGCGTTTCGACCGCCGTTACTACAAGGCTAACGAAAGCGGCAAACGTATTCTAGGTTCATTGCCTCTTGGCAAACAGGCAACCAGTTTCGGCAGCCAGCTGAAACACAGTCTCAAAACCCTCTTCATTAAAAATACCATCTGGGAGGACCTGGGACTAGCTTACATGGGACCGATAGATGGGCATAACATCGCCGAGCTGGAATCGGCGCTGACACAGGCGCGCGAATACACGCATAAGGCCGTGCTGGTGCACATTGTGACCACCAAGGGCAAGGGTTACGGGCCTGCCGAAAACGATGCCGTATGCTTCCACGGCGTAGCCCCCAAAGGCGGCAAAGCGAAGGTAGCGCCCAGCTACAGCGAGGTATTCGCTCAGACAATGCAGAAGATAATGCGCCTTGATCCCAGGGTTGTTGTCATCACCCCCGCCATGCCGGAGGGAAACTGCCTCAACATGGTGCAGAAAGAATTCCCCAACCGGGTGTTCGATGTCGGAATCTGCGAGCAGCATGCCGTCACCTTCGCCGCCGGGCTGGCTACCCAGGATATCAAACCGGTGGTGGCCATATACTCCACTTTCCTACAACGTTCCTTCGACCAGATCATCCATGATGTCTGCCTGCAAAAAATTCCGGTGGTTTTTGCTGTGGACCGGGGAGGGATCGTGGGTGACGACGGTAAGACACATCAGGGGATATTCGACCTCTCGTACCTGTCGCTTATCCCCAACCTGGCAGTAGCAGCGCCCAGGGACGAAAACGAATTACAGCACCTGTTATATACCGCTGTTTGCTGTGGCCAGCCCATGGCCGTGCGTTATCCGCGTGGCAACGGCCTGGGGGTGGCCATGGATACAGAACTGCATTCCATCCCCATCGGCAACGCAGAAATTCTGCGGGAAGGGCAGGACCTGGCTATCATAGCGATTGGTGTGAGCGTTCAGACCGCAATGGATGCAGCCGCCATTCTGGCGGAAAAAGGTATCGAGACTACCGTCATTAACGGCCGTTTTGCCAGACCGCTCGACACCAGTCTTATTACAGGCGTGGCGCAACGCATCAAAAATATCGTTACCATTGAAGAAAATGTGCTTGCCGGAGGTTTCGGGAGTTCAGTGATTACGCTCCTGGAACAGTCCTGCATGCAAGATGTGCATGCCCGCTGCATTGGCATACCTGATGAATTCGTGGAACACGGCACGCAGGCTATCCTCCGCGCGAAATACGCACTGGACACCCGGGGCATCGTGCAGCAGATTCAAGATTTCTTCCCTGAACTCGCCAATCCGAAAATGAAATCGTTGCGGCATTGATATACTGCACCCAGACCAGGCTCAGGACAGGAGAAAATGGATAAAAAAACCGTTCGAGACATAAATGTTGCCGGCAAGAGGGTGCTGGCCCGCGTGGATTTCAATGTCCCGCTTGATGTAACCAGCGGCAGGATTATGGACGACAGCCGCATCAAAGCGACCATCCCCACCATAGATTACCTTATTGAACACGACGCACGGGTCATACTCTGCTCGCACATGGGTCGGCCCAAAGGCAAGATTGTTCCCGGCCTGAGTCTCAAAGGAGTTGCCGAAAGACTGGCGAGCATCCTGCGCCAGCCCGTGGACTCTGCCCCGGACTGCATCGGTCCCGAGGTCGAAACCACTGTCAGCCAGTTGAAAAACGGGGATATTCTCGTCCTGGAAAACCTGCGTTTTCATCTGGAGGAAGAAAAAAACGACACGGCTTTCGCCCAGTCTCTGGCTAAACTGGGCGATATTTATGTAGACGATGCTTTCGGCACAGCTCACCGCGCGCATGCTTCCATCGTGGGCGTTACCAAATACCTGCCCGCCGTGGCGGGCCTGCTGCTAGAAAAAGAGATAACTTCTCTTGGAAAGGTGTTGCGCGACCCGGTACGCCCGTTCGGCCTGTTGCTGGGAGGCGCCAAAGTGAGCGACAAGGTGGCGCTCATCGAAAATATCCTGCCGCGTGTGGACTTCATCATCATCGGCGGCGGCATGGCCGCTACTTTCCTTAAGGCCAAGGGTTACGAGGTGGGCCAGTCGCTGCTGGACGGCAATATCGAGACCGCTTCCTATCTTATGGAGAAAGCGGAGAAAAACGGGGTTAAACTCCATCTGCCTGAAGATGTAGTGGTGGCCGATGTTGGTCTTGACGCAAGCTGGGAGACCGTCTCTGTAAAGAGCATACCGGCTGACAGGCGCATAGTGGATATCGGTGCTTTGACCATAAGCCGTTTTACCCGCATTCTGGAACGCTGTAAAACAGTCTTCTGGAACGGTCCTATGGGTATCTACGAAATCCCTCAGTTTGCCGAAGGCACGCAGGCGATGGCCCGCATCATTTCCAGCATCAACGCCACTACTATTATCGGAGGGGGCTCGACGGCGGAGATCGTCACCGCTATGAACCTCAACGGCAGGATGACTTTCGTCTCCACCGGTGGCGGCGCTGCGCTCAAATTCCTCAGCGGCGAAACATTGCCGGGAGTAGAAGTCCTGCTGGATAAAAACCAGGCGGACTAAAGGAGGTACAGTGCAAACAGGACTGGACATGATGAAAGAGCTATCCATTACATCTCCCGCTAAAATTGTCCTTCTGGTGATAGACGGCCTGGGCGGTCTGCCACACGACAAATCCGGCAAGACCGAACTGGAAACTGCAACTACTCCCAATATGAATAAACTGGCATCCCTGGGCAACTGCGGGCTGCTCCAAACCGTGGGGACAGGTATAACTCCAGGCAGCGCCCCCGGCCATCTGGGATTATTCGGCTACGACCCCCTGGTTTTTACCATCGGACGCGGTGTGCTTGAGGCTCTAGGAATGGATTTCGACCTCGCACCCGGCGATATTGCCGCGCGCGGCAATTTCTGTACACTCGACAATAACGGCTTAATCAGTGACCGGCGGGCCGGCAGAATATCTACGGAAGTGGGAAAACAACTCTGCGGACTCCTCGATGGGATGGAAATCGACGGCGTGAAAGTTATCGTACAGGCGGTCAAAGAACACCGCCTGGTGGCTGTCTTCCGCGGCGAGGGACTCCGTGACGAGTTGAGCGACGCCGACCCGCAGCAAACGGGCGTGCCGCCTAAAGATGTGGCAGCCCTCGCGCCGGAAGCTGAGCGCACCGCCAAAATCGTCAACCGCTTCCTAGCTCAGGTCAGAGAAAGATTAGACTCGCACCATCCGGCCAATATGGTGCTGTTGCGCGGATTTTCCAAAAAGCCCGATTTCCCCGGGGTGGCGGATATTTATAAATTGAAAGCCGCCGCCATCGCCAGTTATCCCATGTACCGCGGGCTGGCCAAGATAGTCGGCATGGACGTGCTGACAAACGGCCCCACCCTGCCGGATGAGCTGGCCTCGCTGGAACAGAATTATGCCAGATACGACTTCTTCTTTATACATGTAAAAGGAGCCGACGCCGCCGGTGAAGACGGCGACTTCAAGCGCAAGGTCTCCGCCATAGAAGACACCGATAAGGCGCTTCCGCGACTGCTGGCTCTCAAACCGGAGGTTCTGGTTATCACGGGGGACCATTCCACCCCGGCTGCCATGGCAGCCCATAGCTGGCATCCAGTGCCCTGCCTGCTGCACTCCAGGTGGTGCCGGCCCGACCGTCTTGTAAAATTCGGCGAGTCCGAGTGCCGCCAGGGCTCTCTCGGGCTGATGCCGGCAACCTCTCTCATGCCGCTGGCCATGGCGCACGCCCTCAAATTGACCAAATTCGGAGCATAAACCATGCGCAAACCCTTGATTGCCGCCAACTGGAAGATGAACACCACCCCGGTCGAAGCTGTTACCCTGGTGAAACAGATGCTGCCAGAGCTTAACGAGGTTTCCGGTGTCGAAACACTGCTCTGCCCGCCTTTTATCTCGCTGGTCGCAGTCTCCGAGCTTCTCAGGCAAAGCCGTATAATGCTTGGTGCGCAAAACGCCTATTATGAAGACAAAGGCGCTTTCACCGGCGAGGTCTCGCCTCTGATGTTGGTTGGCCTGTGCCAGTACGTCATCCTGGGGCATTCGGAGCGCAGGAGCCTCTTTGGTGAGAGCAGCCAGATAGTGAATAAAAAAGTAAAGGCGGCTTTCAAAGCCAATCTGAAACCCATCCTCTGCGTGGGCGAAAGCCTGGCGGAAAATGATGGCGGTAAAACGGAAGCGGTGGTGAGCAAGCAACTCAAGGAGTCTCTGGAGGGGGTCGTTGAGGCGGCGGGATTGGTGATAGCTTACGAGCCTGTCTGGGCCATCGGGACAGGACGCGCCGCCAGCGGTGTTCAGGCGAACAAAACCATTAAGCTGATCAGAGATATTCTTACCAACCTGATAGGCAAGCCGGTTGCTGATGCCACACGTATCCTCTACGGCGGCAGTGTCAATGCGGCCAACATTGCCGAGTTCATCGGGCAACCGGAAATAGACGGCGCGCTGGTGGGAGGCGCCAGCCTGAAAGCCGCCGAGTTCGTCAGCATTGTTAAGCAATCGGCAGTCTCAAAAGGCCGCAACGGATAAACTATCTCCCGTTGATTTTTATGAAGCGCGTAATCGCTATAGTCGGACCCACCGGCGTGGGCAAGAGCGCGCTGGCCTTAAAGCTCGCGCAGGATTTTCATGGCGAGATTATCAGCGCCGACAGCCGGCAGGTATACCGTCGTCTAGACATCGGTACGGCCAAACCCTCGCGTGCCGAGCAAGCATCAGTATCCCACCACCTTATAGATATTGTAAATCCGGACCATGATTTCAGCCTGGCGCAGTACCAAGAACTGGCGTATAAAACCATAGATGAGATTGCCTCACGTGGGCATGTTCCTTTGCTCGTGGGCGGCAGTGGACTCTACGTCTGGGCGGTGCTGGAAGGCTGGCAGATACCCAGAGTGGCGCCCGACGCTGGTTTGAGAAAATGCCTGGAAGAGCGCGCCGCACAGGGTGAGTCAGAAAAGCTGTACGAGGAGCTCAAACAACTGGACGCCGAGGCTGCCAGCCGCATAGACCCGCGCAATATCCGCCGCGTGATAAGGGCGCTGGAAATAAAACAAAAGTCCTTATCAAGCAATGCGCCCACGAAAATCAAGCCTCCTTTTGATTACCTGATAGTCGGACTCACCGCCTCCAGGGAAGCGCTCTACCGCCGCATCGATGAGAGGGTGGACAGCATGGTGAACCGCGGATTAGTGGAAGAAGTACGGAGACTCATAAACAAGGGTTATGGATTGGAGTTGCCTTCCATGTCCGGCATCGGTTACCACCAGATAGGGTTTTCCCTGCAAGGGAAAATCAGCCTGGATAAAGCCATCCAGCAGGTGAAAAACGAGAGCCACCGCCTGGTGCGCCAGCAATATAACTGGTTCGGGCCAAAAGATGATAGAATACACTGGTTCGACGTGGATGCCGAACCCTACATTAAGATAAAGACAATGGTAACCGAATTTTTGAATACATAGAGGCTTCAAAATGCACTTCACCAAACTGCAGGGCTTGGGCAACGATTTCGTGCTGGTGGACGCCAGGGGCAAGGACCGCGACTGGTCCAGGCTGGCCAGGGCCATGTGCCGGCTGCATTTCGGCATAGGTGCCGACGGCTTGCTGGTTCTCCTCCATTCCGAGGAAGCGGACTTCAGGATGAGGATTTTTAACCCCGACGGCTCCGAGGCGGAAGCCTGCGGCAACGGCCTGCGCTGCTTCGTCAGATATCTTGTCGACCAAAAAATGATTTCAGGCAATGCCGTTAGTATTGAAACCATGGCGGGCATCCGTCCAGCCAAATTGATTAAAGACGAAAACAACGCACTTAAAACCCAGGTGGGCATGGGCAAACCCGAATTCAAGCCCGCAAATATCCCGGTGGCGCTGGAGCCCGGTAAGGGCAAAGTATTTGACATAATGACTGGGGATTATCCACTGGAAATGTCCGGACGAAAATTGCGCCTGAATTTTGTTTCCATGGGCAATCCGCACGCGGTTTGTTTTATCGACGAACCCGTCACCGATTTCCCCTTAAAGAATATCGGTCCCGCCGTGGAAAAATATAAGCTCTTCCCGCACGGCGTCAATTTCGAGGTAGCGCGCGTCATCAGCCGGAGTCGTATCGAGATGCGCGTATGGGAACGCGGAGTGGGCGAGACACTGGCCTGCGGCAGCGGCGCCTGCGCCGTAGCCATTGCAGGGCAGTTATTGGGGCTCAGTGATTCAAAGGTAGAAGTCTTACTTTCCGGCGGTCCTGCCGAAGTCGAGTGGCATAAAAAAGAAGAAGCCTTGCTCACCGGCCCGGCAGAAGCCGTTTTCACCGGTGAGTGGCCGGAATAACCTCTGATTTAGAACACGAAGGGAGTATAGTCATGAGACTGTCACAGCGCATGAACCAGCTTGCGCCGTATCTATTCGTCGAAATCAATAAAAAGCTAGCCGAAAAACGAGCCCGTGGCGAAGAGGTTATCAGTTTCGGCATCGGAGACCCCGATATTCCCACACCCACTAATATTATAGATAAGCTCTGCGAAGCCGCACATGACCCGGCCAACCACCGTTATCCCGAAAGCGAGGGTCTTCCAGTGCTACGCCAGGCTATCGCCGGCTGGTACCAGAGGCGTTTCGGCGTCACACTGGACCCCAACACCGAGGTGTTGCCTCTCATCGGTTCCAAAGAGGGCATCGGGCACATTGCTTTTTGCTTTATCGACGCGGGTGATGTGGCGCTGGTGCCGGATCCCGCTTATCCGGTTTACGGCATAAGCACCAAACTGGCCGGCGGAGAACCTTACTACATGCCGCTTACCGCCGAGCGCCAATTCCTGCCCGACCTGGACGCCATCCCGCAAGATGTATTAAAACGAGCAAAAGTCCTGTGGCTGAACTACCCCAATAATCCCACCGGGGCGGTGGCTGAACTCGATTTCTTCAACCGGGCCATAGAATTCGCCCGCAGGAACAACCTGGCCATCTGCCACGACGGCCCCTATACCGAAGTAGCTTATGACGGTTACAAGCCGGTGAGCTACCTCCAGGCCAATGGCGCCAGAGAAGCCGGCATAGAGTTCCACTCGCTCTCCAAGAGCTACAACATGACCGGCTGGCGCATCGGCATGGCCGTGGGCAATGCCACTATGATAGATGCCCTCAAGAGGATCAAGTCCAACCTGGATTCCGGCATTCCCCAAGCTATCCAGTACGCCGCTATCGAGGCTTTCAACGGGCCGCAGGAGGCCATCACTCAGCATAATAATACCTACCAGCGCCGGCGCGACCTGGTGGTGGATGTGCTGAATGACATCGGCTGCATAGCCCAGGCCCCCAAAGCCAGCCTTTATGTCTGGGCCAGGGTTCCTCCCGGATACACGTCGATGGAGTTTTCCGCCAACCTGCTGGACCAGGTTGGCGTGCTGGTCATACCAGGTACCGGCTACGGACCCAGCGGCGAGGGTTACGTGCGCCTTTCGCTGACGCTGCCGGATGCCGCCCTCGTAAAGGCTTTATCCAAGCTTTCCGCCTGGCAGGACGGCCGCAACCGCTTCAAGTCCAAGCACTAATGCATAGAGAGGCAACAATATCGCTAAGACAACCTATTCTACAAAAACGGCACAGGAAAAAGCCTTCCTCGTAGGAGTGGACACCGGCTCGCGGGACGGCTGGACGGAAGAAGAATCCCTTGAAGAGCTGGCGCAGTTGGCCAAAACGGCTGGCTCGCAGGTCGCCGGCCAGATGACACAGAAACTCGATTATCCCAACAGGTTTTCCTACTTGGGTAAAGGCAAACTGGACGAGCTTATCCTCAAAAGGCAGACCGCTAACTGGGACGTTATCATCTTCGATGACGAACTCAGTCCGCGTCAACAGAACGAGCTCGAGCAGGCTCTCAAAATAAAGATTATTGACCGCGTGGCGCTAATTCTGGACATTTTCGCGCGCCATGCCCGCACCCACGAAGGCAAGCTTCAGGTGGAGCTGGCGCAGCACCAGTATCTGCTGCCGCGTCTGGCCGGGCAATGGAGCCACCTGGAGAGGCTGGGAGGCGGCATCGGCACGCGCGGCCCCGGTGAATCGCAACTCGAAACCGACAAACGGCTCATCCGCACCAAGATAAGCAAGCTCAAAAAAGAGCTGGAAGAGGTGCGCAAGCACCGCACGCTTTACCGAGAGAAGCGCCGCCGCAGCGGAATACCCATAGTGGCGCTCGTAGGTTATACCAATACGGGCAAAAGCACGCTGCTCAACGCCTTGAGCCAGGCCAATGTGCTGGTTGAAAACAAGCTCTTTGCCACCCTCGACCCGACAACCAAAAGGCTGACTCTGCCGGATATGAGCACTGTCCTGCTGACCGATACGGTGGGCTTCATTCGCAAGTTGCCCCCGACTCTAGTAGAGGCTTTCCGTGCCACACTGGAGGAGTTATCCGAAGCGACCGTGCTTTTGCACGTCGTTGATTTAACTTCACATAACGCCGCCGAGCAAAGCCAGGTAGTTGAGGGAATTTTGCGCGACCTGGGACTTGAAGCCAAACCCCGGATAACAGCCCTCAACAAAATAGACCTGTTGCTGGACAAAAACGAGAGTTGGGACGAGACAAAGGCTCTCGAATACCTCAATCACCTGGCCGGCGATAACCCCAACACCGTCCTTATCTCCGCCGGAAAAAAGTGGGGGCTCAAAAAACTGCTGGAAACTCTCAATAAGGTGGTCAACGAGCAAACCGCGTCCTGCCTCTGGCAATCCATTCAAAACGAGCCTCTGTAGTCCAAATCTAGCCGCCCCGGGTTATTTTGCCGTGAGCTTTTTACGTCTGCCCCTGCTATTCTGGAGACCATTTGAGGCTTTATGTACAATACTGCGCACTTAGACGACATAACTATCGCCCGGTTTATCGATTTACTTCTTTTGCGCTTTCTTTTCAGGTGACTACAGAAGATAATTTGTCCGGGCCAATCATCTGATCTCGCAGGGTTCCCCGGCAAGGATGCAAAAGATATCCCGCTGTGCCATTTCTAATCCAAGCTGATTTGCCGAGCGTACCCCGATTCTGCCCTGTTCCGTTATGTTAATTCCATTTATTCGTGCTTATTCCTTGGTTCGCACAATATATATTATGTCGAGACGTTATTCACCAACTGCGCATACGCTTAACATAATGAATAGTACTAAAAAGAGTACCACTAAGACTCGTTGCTTGTAAAGACTCTGAACGAACTCACGGCGACTTTTTTCTTCCACAAGAACCTGCTTCCAAACTCGCACCAGATTGACAGGTTTGATTAACAGACATATTATTTATGCCAATATTTATGTCATGAGAGTGTTAGACAATGGCCATTAAAATACTCACTGACAGCATTTCCGATTTGCCGCCCGGTGTGGCGAAAGAGCTGGATATTAAACAAATTCCTATACTCATCCGATGGGGAGAGGATATCTTTCGGGACGGCATTGACATGAGCGCCGAGCAATTCTACGAAAGGTTGCAACACAGCAAGGTCCCACCTGCGACCTCCCTGCCCTCGCCGAAAACCTTTGCCGAAGCATTTGATGAGCTGGCGGAGAAGGCCAGTGGAATAGCGGCTATTATGGTCAGTTCCAGGCTGAGCGGCACCTATGATGTAGCGTCTCAAAGCGTAGGTTTGATGAAAAGGACCTGCCCCGTGAAAGTCATCGATTCGAGATTGGGCGCTATGGCCGAAGGACTGGTTGTATTACAAGCGGCCAGGGCGGCTCAGGCAGGAGCCGCTTTAAGCGAAGTAGTTGAAACTGCCGTAAAAACTATTCAGGAAGTCGCGCTCATCGGCACACTGGAGACTCTGGAATACCTGAAACGCGGAGGCCGTATCGGCAAGGCACAGGCATTCGTGGGCTCGATGCTTAAGATAAATCCCATCATCTCATTGAAAAATGGAGCGGTTGAACCGGCCGGTCGAGCACGCACTCGTAGTGGCGCCATCGAGCGGCTTTATGAATTTGCCGGAAGCTATTCGAGAATCTATGAAATGGCGGTTGAAGACGCAGCTTGCGCCGATGACGCCGAACGCCTGGTCAAGAAACTCAGAGGAATATGGCCGCAGACCACCATATTCCGCTCAACCGCCACGCCCGCTATAGGGGCTCATACCGGCCCGGGGCTTCTGGTGCTGAGCATTCGCGGCGAGCGAAAATAGGGAAGCTCACTAGATTTCGAACCTGTGCCTAACAAGTTATGACACAATCGCTGTGTCGTGTTTCCGCTCTGATTATGTCAGCTTAGTAACTACACCAGATGCCCACCTCTTGAGGCTTGAAGCCTGTAGTATAATTAAGAAACGATCAAAATATGGGAAGAATGGAGGTAAATTGTGCCAATTTCATTTCGTGAATATAGTGAAACCTTGGAAGCAGGTGACAAAGAATTATTGGCAAAACTGGAAGAGCGTCCGTATCAAGCATATTCACTTCCTGAGTTATTACCAGCCCTAACAAAACCTGATTTACTATATGACCTAATCCGAATATTGGCCCTCCAAGCACAACTCAACAGGTTGCTCGGCAAAGGATTGATAAAATCTAAACTCCTGAGGGGAACTACTTATTACGTGTCCTCGAAGGCACGCTGATACAGGTCTGCGAGAGTAGGGAGACATGAATCAAAAACAAACTCTAAATGTTGGGCAAAAACCATGGCAACCCAAGAATGTCGCAATATTTATGCTTCAAGAACTGAATAGAGTAAATTATCTCTATCAGGAGACAGTTGTCTGGCAAATCAAGGAGAAATTTGACGATAGATACGTTTATGATAATCAGAATGGCAATCTGGCAATAAGCAAAGATGTTCTTCGAGAGTTCAGATTACTTACAGGAGACAATGTCGTTTGGGAAAGAGGAAGTCGGCTTTGGAGGAAAAGAGCATCTTACGACATGCCCGGTAAACGGCTAGCAGATTAGAACTCATTTATCTGGTAAACAGTTCGGGTTTGACTTAACGTCTAGGACTAATGGTGTGTCGGAGATAGCCACGAAATTTTCAAAAAGTGGGCTCGGCAGGTTTCGAACCTGCGACCAATCGGTTATGAGCCGACCGCTCTGCCCCTGAGCTACGAGCCCTCAAAACGCTTTGGAGCGGGAGACGGGATTCGAACCCGCGACGACCTACTTGGAAGGCAGGCATTCTACCACTGAATTACTCCCGCGTAGTAGAAGCTATTTTACGGCTGTGAGGATGTATTTGTCAAAGGCGACGCTGAGAAATCAGCGCCAAATCCCCTTTATATTTATGTCAAATGAAGCTGCCCCTTATCTGGGCAAGCGCTTGATAAATATCCAGTTCTTGCCCTGGGTGTGAATGAGAGCATAGCCGCCAGAAAACCTCTTGCCTTTGAGGGTAAACTCGATTTGCTTTTCCATCTTCTTCTCAAGGACATATTCGCCTTTGCCCCAGATTTCGACGGTGCCGGCACCGTATTGCCCTTCGGGGATAGTTCCCGCAAAGTCGATATAGCTCAAGGGGTGGTCCTCAACCTGCACCGCCAGACGCCGTACCCCGGGTTCCTCGGGCAGCCCCTTGGGGACGGCCCAGCTCTTCAGCACGCCGTCCATCTCCAACCGGAAATCGAAATGCAGATGGCTGGCATCGTGGCGCTGTACCACGAAGCGCGACTGGCCGGTATCGACCACCTCGCCGGCGGGTTCCGGAGTGCTGGCAAAATTACGTTTGCTTTTGTACTCTTTGAGGCCCATGCTGTTTACTTCTGTCGAGAGACTTTCTCATTCAAACTATCACGGCGACTCGAGAGTGTCAATCCGTTGTCTGTCACGGGCACTGTGGTGACAAAAGAGGCCTTGCGACAATCTAAGGTGTGGCTTTTGATGGCTTGAAGGTTTTAAACTTCTGTAATACGACAATAATTCGAGGTAAAAAGAAGAAGCCCGGCATTTAACCTGGCTTCTTAATAATCCTGATTCAAAATCGGGGTGAGAGGATTCGAACCTCCGACCTCAGCGTCCCAAACGCTGCGCGCTGCCAACTGCGCTACACCCCGGACAGCCCAGTATAACAAAGGGCTATACAGGGGTCAATCGAACCTAGTCCCGGCAATCGGGGCACAGGTCGAATTTCTCGATGGGCAGCTTGGCGGTCCTGGCCATATAGGCCAGCTGCTTTTCCGGCGCGTAGAAGCTGCCGCATTTGGTACAGGCTTTGAGCTTGAACTCCATCTTGACGCTGGGGGTATTGATGGTCCTCATTCCCTGGTTGTCCTCGAGTGTCGCCGCCAGTGTAGGACAGATATAGGCGCAGGAGCCGCAGGCGATGCATTTCTCAATGTCCCAGACCACGGCGGCTTCTTTGTTTTCTCTTTCAAGTCCCTGAGCGATGAAAGTGATGGCATTGGCGCCCACTACTTCCTGGCAGGCGCGTACACAGAGCCGGCACAGGATGCACTCGTCAGTCTTGACGGAAAAGCGCGGTTCGCCAAGACCCAGAGTCTGCGCCAGTTTGGCTATCTTTTCCGAGTGCGGGCGCTGCGCCATGAGCATCTCGACCGCCAGCTTGCGGGCCTTGACTGCCTTCTCGGATTTGGTACTTACAACCATGCCCTGGGCCACCGGATAATTGCATGCCGTGACCGTTATCGGTCCGTTCTCGTGGGCTATCTCGACGGCACATACGCGGCAGGCACCAGCCGGCGACAACTCTTCGTTATAGCAAAGCGTAGGAATAGTAACCCCGGCTTTTACCGCCGCTTCGAGGATGGTAGCGCCTTCTTCAACTTCAACAGGCTTATTATCAATAGTCAGTTTTACCATTTTAGCCCTGCCTCTTAACGATAAGCATTACGCGGTAACAGCGCAGGCAGCGTTCGGCCTCGCACGCGGCCACCTGGACGTTAAAACACTCTTCAACCTCGTCAAAACTCTTGGAGCGGTCTTCGGCGTCCATCTCGTGCGGGTACTGACGGACGGTTGCAGCCGGTTTGGGCCCCCGGCGCTTGCGGCTGAGGCCGACCTCGTGAAAAGCGCGGTCGAGAGCGTCCGCCTCAGAGCGCTCCACCTTCCCTTTGCTCATATAAATATGCAGGCTCTCGGCGGCTCGCTTGCCCGCTGCCATAGCCTCTACGATACTCGCCGGGCCACTCGTGCAGTCTCCGGCAGCGAAGAGCCAGGGAATATTGGTATGGCCATCCTCATCGGTTTTAATGCTGTTCCAGCTGGTCACGTCAACTTTTCCCTGCGGCAGGAAGGAAAAGTCAGGCGTTTCCCCGATAGCGGTCAGGACCATATCGGCGGGCAGTACGAACTCAGAGCCCTTCAACGGCAGCGGTTTACGCCTGCCGCTGGCATCGGGTTCTCCCAGCTCCATACGGATGCATTCGGCGCCGACTACCCTGTTGTTCTGCGACTGAATCTTGACCGGCACGGCCAGGAACTGGAACTTGACGCCTTCCTCTTCGGCGGCCTTGACCTCTTCATCGCGGGCCGGCATCTCATGGCGGCTGCGGCGGTAGACCACTGTGGATTCCTTGAATCCCAGCCTTAAAGCAGTGCGAGCGCAGTCGATAGCGGTGTTGCCTCCGCCCACTACCAGCATCTTCTGTTTGGGTACAATAGTCTTGCCGGAGTTGATGTCGTGCAGAAATTTAACCCCCTCCATCAACCCATCGTAGTCTTTGTTCCAGTTGTCTATTCCGCTCTCGCGGGTCTGATGAGCGCCGGAAGCTACCAGAACGGCTTTAAAGGTGTATCTCAGCTCTTCGGCATGCCTGATACGCGTGTTGAGGCGTATCTGCACGCCCTGGGAGGCGATGGTGTCCACTTCTCCGGCGAGCACGTTCCTGGGTAAACGATAGGCGGGGATACCGGCAAATGTCATGCCGCCGGATGCCGCCTGCTCATCGAAGATGTAAACCTGATAGCCTTTGAGTGACAGGTGCTGCGCGGCGGAGAGCCCGGCCGGGCCGGCGCCGATAATGGCCACCTTGCCTTTCTTTTCACCCTTTACCGAAGGAAGCGGCTTGATGATGCCCAGGTCGGCAGGCACACGCTTGAGCGCCCGGACCGAAAGAGGAGAGTCTATGTCCTGGCGCACGCAATTTTTCTCGCAGAAGGCCACGCAGGTGCGCCCGGTGACGCGCGGCAGGCAGTTGGTGCGGCGTATCACTTCGAGAGCCTCCGTATTGCGGCGGTTGCGGATGAGTTCCAGATAACCCGGAACGTCCTGATGGATGGGACAGGCTTCCTGACAGGGAGCTGTCATTTTCTTTATGTAATCTAAGGGAGGTATCGCCTCTTTAGAGGCGGCGGTTGTGTTGAACGCCTCGCGGTAATTTTTGAGGGCATCCCGCAGAGGGATGACGGCGTTGGCGCAGAAATCGCATTTGACGTTCTTTTGTATGCTGTCGGCCAGCTCGGTGAGGAGAGCGACGTCCTCCGCTTTGCCCTGACCGCCGGCAATACGCGAGAGCGTATCGGAGATAATGGCTGTACCACGCAACCCCATGCTGCACTCGCCGCAGGCCAGTTTGGCCGCTTCGCGCATGTAAGCATCGGCCAGAGCGACCACGTTGACGTTTTTATCCGTGATAACCAGCCCGTCCCACGACATGAAGGCGGCTACATCGTTATCAGCGTACTTGAGAGGAACCTTGATATCCGTGGCGGCTGCGGCAACCCCCTGGCCTGAGCGGTTATCGACTACCTGCCCGCCCCAGCTGCTGAATACTATATCGCTCATGCGCACACCTCGCCGGCGGCCTTGGCCTTGATTTCCTGATATTTCTGGACCACTTTAGCCTGAATCTGCTCCAGAGCTTCGGGAGATAGATGGCGGAAACGACCCTGCAACTTGGTGTAGTCGATGAGAGGTTTGAGCCTGGGGAAATCCATGCTCATCTTGTATTTGCCGTTCTCCACCTCGTAGAGCGGGAAGACGCCGGTCTCAACAGCCAGGCGGCCGATGCGTATAGTCAGGTCGCCAGCGCAGCGCCAGCCGGTGGGACAGACCGAGAATATCTGAATATACGACGGCCCCTTTACGCTCATGGCCTTTTTAACCTTTTCCATCATGTCGAACGGATAGCTGGGGCAGGCGGTGGCTACGTATGGTATGTTATGCGCCACGGCAATAGCCGGCATGTCTTTTTTCCAGGAGAACTGTCCCTGGCTCTGCTTGCCGGCTGGTGAGGTAGTGGTGGAAGCGCCAAACGGAGTGGAAGAAGAGCGCTGGATGCCGGTGTTCATATAGGCCTCGTTATCGAAGCAAATGTAGAGGAATTTGTGGCCGCGCTCCATGGCGCCCGACAGGGCTTGTAGACCGATGTCGAGGGTAGCGCCGTCTCCGGCGATGGCCGCCACGTTTATCTCTTCCTGCGGGATGCGCCCTTTGCGCATCATGGCTTTCAGGCCGGATTCCACGCCCGAGGCCACGGCCGCCGTATTCTCGAAAAGGGTGTGTATCCAGGGCACGTTCCAGGAGGTATTGGGTATCTGGGAGGCGATAATCTCCATGCAGCCGGTGGCGTTGACGACGATGACATTCTTCCCCATGGCTTTGGTAGCCAGCCGCACCGCCAGCACCTCGCCACAGCCGATGCAGGCGCGGTGTCCCGGCGCAAAAGGCTCCTCTTTAGGTATGAGCCTGGGGGCATAAACATTCAAATTCTGCATTGCTATTCCCTCACCCCGAAGATTTGGAATTCCTTGTCGCTGCCGGTTTTGGCCAGTTCCATGCCGCGCTTGATGATGGTCTCGAAACCGGCCTCGGTGATATCGCGCCCACCCATGCCGCCCACGAAACTGACTATCTTGGGCCTGGGCGTCGTATCATAGAGCGCGGAGCGTATCTCCGAGCATACCGGGCCGCCCGGCCCACCGGTCGATAGCGCTCGGTCAAGCACGATGAGGGTCTCGGCGCCCTTGACGGCCTGGCGCAGCTCTTCGAAGGGGAAGGGCCTCCACAGGCGCAGGCGGATGAGGCCTATTTTCTGGCCTTCGTCCCGCAGCTTATCGATGGCCGTCATGGCGGTCTCGCTGAAGCTGCCCATGGTGAAGAGCAGTGTTTTGGCATCTTCGGTACGGTAGCTCTCCACGGGGAGATACTGGCGTCCGAATTCTTTAGCGAACGCGTCCCAGACAGCCAGGATGGTTTGCTTGGATTTTCTGAGAATCTCTTCCTGCGCCCACTTGGCCTCGGTATAGATAACAGGTGGAGCGAAATCGCCCATGGCGACAGGTTTGGACGGATGAAGAGGCAGCGGATAATTATTGGTTGGCAGGAAAGCCTTCACCTGTTCCTCTTCCGGGAAGAGCATCGGTTCGATAACGTGCGACAGGTGGAAGCCGTCCAGGTGGACCATGACGGGCAACAAAACGTCGCGGTCTTCGGCAATGCGGAAGGCGCAGATAACGTTGTCGATCACTTCCTGGCCATTTTCGGTGAAAATCTGTATCCAGCCGGTGTCGCGCACGGCCATCGCATCGGAATGATCGCCCCATACCGAAAGAGGACTGGACAGCGCGCGGTTGGCCACCGTCATAACTATCGGGAAGCGCATGGCCGAAGCCACATAAAGGACTTCGTGCATCAGCTCCAAGCCCTGACCGGCGGTGGCGGTAAAAGTGCGCGCCCCCGCAGCCGACGAGCCCAAACAGGCGCTCATGGCCGAATGTTCGGACTCTACGGGAATATATTCAGCATCCAGCTCGCCGTCGGCCACCAGCTCGGCAAGGTGCTCCACTATATGAGTCTGAGGGGTGATGGGGTAAGCCGCCACCACATCCACATCGGCCATTTTCACCATTTCACCGATGGCTACAGAGACCTCCATACCTACCCGTTTGGTCATTAGGCCTCCTCCTTCATGGTAATAACCCACACCGGGCATTCCCTGGCGCATATGCCGCAGCCCTTGCAGTGATAAAGGTCTGCTTCAAAATGACCCTGGGCATTCTGCTTGACGCAGCCCTCCGGGCAGTATATCTGGCACATGCCGCACTTGATGCAGCGGCTGAAATCATACTCGGGTTTCTGAGAACGCCAGTCTCCCGTGCGGTATGCCGCAGCGCTGCCGGGCGTGGTGACGATGCAGCCAATTTCCAGGTCTTTCCAGGTTAACTCGTTTTCTGGTTTAGGCATTGGGCATCATCTCCTTTACCTGGGTTTCATCATAAGCGCGCTTCATAGCTTTGAAATTCTTTTCTGCCAGCTTTCCAAAACGGTGCTTGAGGGGTTCGGCCAGATCCTCCAACTTGACTACACCGGAAGCCTTTATGAGAGCGCCCAGCATGGTGGTATTGACGATAGGTACTCCCAGCACCTCTTTAGCGACTAGGTTGGCATCAATGACTGCCACGCGGTAGTTGGCGCGGATGTCCGCCGGCACGCTGTCTATAGATTTGGTATTGACCACCACCAGACCGTTTTTCTTGAGGCCGGCGGTAATTTTGACGATGGTGAGAAGACCGGGGTCGAGCACCACGACAATATCCGGTTCTGTAACTTCCGCCCGTACGCGAATCTGCTTGTCGCTGATACGGATGAAGGCCTGGACGGGGGCTCCGCGGCGTTCGGGGCCGAAGGCGGGGAATGCCTGGGCGTATTTGCCCTCGGCGATGGCCGTCTGGGCCACCAGTTCGGCTGAGGTGACTGCCCCCTGGCCGCCGCGGCCATGCAATCTGATGGCGATGATGTCAGCGTTAATAATTCACCTCCACAAATAATAACTGCCCCTGGGGCGACTCGAACGCCCGCACCCGGCTTCGGAGGCCAGTACTCTATCCAGCTGAGTTACAGGGGCGGATTGACAATTTTAGCCGAATCGACGGGCCTTTCGCAAATGACTGTCACAAATAAAAAGACTTCACCCGCGCTCAATTATGGACTTGCTCAAAGAATAGGAAACCCACGAACGTGAATCAATCGGTAGCTTATTATATCGTAATGCATAGAAGGGTTCAACCAATATAGACGGCAGAGAACACAATCGGGTACAATATTTTCGATTTTCATTAGTTGAGGCGCTTTCTAGGAGGAAGAATTTGGCCGGACAGGATTTACTGGCTTCTCCCGCGTTCCAGATGAGTATTCTGCTATTTGTGGCTCTGGGAGGATATCTCATTGCCTACCGCATAAATCAGTCAGCTGTCGTAGGCATCATACTGGCCGGCATACTGGTAGGCCCCAGCCTGCTCGGACTGGTTACTTATACCGATTTCGTATCCAGCCTGGCAACCCTCGGCGCAATTGTCCTGCTGTTCACCATCGGCCTTGAGTTCGAAGTAAAAGAAATCGCCAAGGTTAAATATTTTATCATCGCCCTGCTCGGTGTGATTGTACCCTGGGCCGGGGGATACTTTCTCTCCAAAGCATTCGGATATGATTTCAAGGCAGCAGTGTTCATCGGAACGGCGCTCACTGCCACCAGCATTGCCGTCACGGCCAATGTGCTCAGGGAAATGGGCAAGCTTCAGACCGATGCCGCCAAAGCCATCATAGGGGCGGCGGTGGTGGATGATATTCTGGCACTCTTGGCGTTGTCTCTTTCCGAGAGTCTGGTTTCCGATTCAGTTCAACTGTTACCGATTGTATTCACTTCTGTCAAAGCAATTGGTTTCATCGGAGTTGGAATATTAATCGGCAAAATGCTGCTCACGAGGATGCTATCCCGGTTTGAAAAAAGTAAACTGGCTGAAAAATACCCCGAGTCCATTTTCATTTTTGCCATGATGGTGGCTTTTCTCTACAGCATCGCGGCTGAGTTGGTGGGACTCTCGGCTATCGTGGGCTCATTCCTGGCGGGCGCCTCTTTTGCCGGCGTTCATCTGAAATGCTCAGCAGTATTCAAAGAAGGCGCCGAACACCTGCAAATCATATTCGCTTCGATATTCTTCATTTCACTGGGCGTCATCATGGACCTGCGCGTAGTCACTGCCAGCCTGCTGTGGTTCGTGGCAGCACTGACCATAGTGGCTATATTGACCAAGGTCATAGGGTGCGGTGGAGCCGCTAGAATTCTGGGCCTGGATATACGCAATTCACTCATAGTCGGCATGGGTATGGTGCCCCGCGGCGAGGTAGCCATGATTGTTGCTCTGATAGGTCTCAACCAGCAGCTTATCACGCAGAGCACCTATTCGGCGCTGATATTGATGGCTCTCCTGACAACGGTTATCCCGCCGATTATTCTCAGAAACTGGTTGTTTAAAGAACGCCGTGAGAAAAAGCAGGCTCTTACTCCATCCTGAGTTCAAGGCCAGGAGGCAATTTACTATACCGCCTGACGTTATATCATATTACACGTTGGCTACATTGGTGGCTGCAAGTCTGGGTTGATTAAGCCAAATTCAAGACAGACTGCTTTACAGCTTGGCTGAATCCCACAGGGCCGATGCCTTTGATTTTCACCAATCCTTTGGCTTTGACTTTCCCCCAATGCCTGTCGGCGTTCTGGACAAGCAAGGGATGCTCAACGGAATTCAGCATAGAAATATCATTTTCACCATCGCCGATGCCGTATGTGATAATTTCGTCGAAGTTCAATTTAAAAAGTTCATTCAATATTTTTACTGCTTTACCTTTATCACTTCCCAAGCTCACCTCAAAGAAGCGCCCGCCAAAAGCACAGTGCAATCCTTCTCTGTGGATGGCATCCAATGTTAAATCTTTATCACGTTGGTTACCAGTAATTATTATCGTTTCGCTATATTGCCGGTCCTTTGCATGTTGGGCCTGTTGGAGGCTGAGTCCAGTATAACGCGCAACTTCCTCAGTCCCAATGTCACCAAAAGCCGTGAATTTACATCCACCCGTTTCGACTACCATTTTCAAGCGCTGCCTAATCTCAGCATACGATGCTCCGAGCTCAATAACCAGATATTCACCCGCTGACTTGTTATATGAAAACGGGAAACGGAAATATTCTTTGGGGATATATATCGCTCCCCCATTTTCCACTATAAATGGATCCCTTATCTCCAGTTCTTTGCGCAATATTTCCTGCTCCGCCAAAGTCTTGGCCGAACAGAAGATAATAGGGACTTTCTTTTCCTGGAGGTGTCTTAAGCCTTCCAGCGCCTGAGAGTAAGAGTTGCTCAAAGGATGAAGGAGGGTTCCGTCCAGATCCGTATAGACTACTTTTCTGGCCTCTACCGATGATTTTTTCGGTGTGCCCTTTTCACCCAGCAGCCAGCCGCGAGGCACAGAAATATCCTCCATCTGACTGTCTAAAGATTCAGCCATGCGCTGTAGATTGGCCTTCTGCGGCGGGGGGAAAAGTTGAATTCTAGGCACTTCCTCATCGGGCTTGATGCAATCGAGCTCAACCAGTTGGTTGTATATTAATTTGCGGGTGGATTCTTCACAGATTGGGCTGTGATAGATAACCGAAAGGCTCGGCAGGAGCATTTCCTGGTATAGATGCTCGCTGTCTCCTCTTTCTTCGTGCAGGTGCGGATTGATAGTCTCCGTCTGGAAAACGTCCACGCCTTTTTCTGTCAGCGTCTTGTCAGCAAGAGGTTCCATGCCTCCGAATTGCTCCAGGATTGAGATTAGCTCCTGTGTCTCAATGGCGTACCCGGAAGCGTAAGTTAAGCGCATCGCCAGGTTAAGGCTCATGGCGTGCTCCCCGGCATTGGCGGTTTTTATTATTTCCGTTTCAAACCTGCCCTTGGTGGACAGTAAATGGTTCAGGTATTTATTGGTCACTTCAGAAACACGTCCCCACTTCTTGAAGTACAGTTCACCCAGCATTTTGGGCTTGTAACGCCAGAGTATGCGAACCATTGTAAGGGGCGATCGGGACAACGAAAAGCCGATAGCATAGTGCTTGGAGTATTCCCAGACGGCTCCCGGAATAAAATTGTCAGTATCGATAAAACCTATGAATTCCTTACCAAGAAGACCACAAAGTAATATTCCGACGAGCATGCCTTCGCTCTTACCAGAGCGAATGTAACTTTCCTCATCTAAGAGCTCGGTATATCCCGACTTTTCAACAGCTCTCGCCAAAAAGGGGTCTTTTTGATGGACTACGATTGCACGTCGGTTGGTTGCCTGGCAAAAGCGGTCAACAATGTCTTTTTCGCTCTTAAAATAGTCTATGTCACTACGCTTACTATTTGAGACAACTATAATGAGGCAATCGTGCGGTAACCCACTTAATACACCCTCAAATACTTTAAGGTCCTCATTCTTAACCGGGAGTACGATTGCCATTCTTTTTTCGATAGCTTCGATAGCTTCGCGCTCGATGAGTTGCGTCTGCCCAGCTACGTTTGGAGGTGTGGCTTTTTGGGTCCCCGAGTCCAGTTCAAGCATACGGCGTATGCCCTGGAGTCTAACTGAACCCAGATGTTCTACAATTGATGGGTTTTCGATTCTCAAAACAATCAACCTTCCGATGTGAATTCTAAGTATTTGTCTTACTGTACAATACCTCTGGACAACACCTCCCACATGCCTAGGAATTCAGCCTTTAAATTTATTGAGTAGTTACTCAAAACCCAGGTATTCACTAATCCCTGAATGATGGCTGATATAAGTCGGGCGGTTGCTCCAATGTCATGATTTTCGCGTTGGTTAAAGTCACATCGTTCGAACCGATGATTTCCGAAAATGACTTGAAATAAGATATGGCGCCTGCGCTCACGGCAGGGATAGGATTGTTTTAAGGTAGTTCTCTACTCACATTATAGGTCATCCGAATATAATGTCAAAAAAGATTACGAACAATGGCGCATATATTTAATCACAACCTGCTGCAAAAGTTCAGAAACATATTGGACTCTCTGGGAGGTGAAGATGGGGAGTCCGGATGAAGCAAATCTATGTAGAAAGTTATTACCGGAGCGGCTAT
>QZJY01000004.1 GCA_003597995.1 Dehalococcoidia bacterium | reverse complement strand
AGGCAACGATATTTGCTGACCGACGACGAGATCATGCGGCTGCCGCAGGACAAAGCGATACTGATGATGTACCCGCACAAACCGCTGATGCTGAAAAAAATGGACTACACCAGGCACCCGCTGGCGAAACAAATGGAGATCCGGCCGGTGACGGAGTACACGCCGGAATGGAGAAAAACCGCCGGCGGACCCGGCAACGGATGGCAAGAAGGATTCAAGCCGGCAAGCCCGGACGGCTTCTGGGGTTTGTAAAAAAATCACAAAAATCAAAGGAGATGACGTTGTGGAAACGACAAAAAGAGTCTTTGTAAAAGACGTGTGGCCCGAGGTGTACGCATCGTACCAGAGCAGAGGCATTCTGCAATGGCCGGTCACCGGTGTGGAACAGCACACATTGAAAAACGGCGACATCGAAGAAGACGTTTTATGTTTAATTGTTTCAAGAGAGGATTCAAAAGGAATGATCCCGCTGCATGAAACCGGGATAACCGTGGACGAAAAACAGCATGTCAATCGCAGCCGGCTCGCCGCACTTTTGGGCCAGCCGGTGTCTTTCGTGGTTACCTACGTAAGTCAGCGGGAAGGGTTTTTCACCGCTTCCCGCAGCATGGCGATGAAAAAGATGGCGGCGAACATCTGGCCTTCGCTGAAAGAAGGCCAGGTTAGAACGGCTATCGCCCGCCGCGTGAAATTCCACGAGGCGGAAGTGGAGATAAACGGCGTGATAGCCAGCCTGCCCTCAAGCGAGCTGACCCACGCCAAACTGACCGACGCCCGGAAGATCGTTAAACCGGGCGACGTGTTCGACGTAAAAATAATAGGCGTTGACCATGATAACCAGAAATTGGTCGTATCGATTAAGGATTTCGTGCCCGACCCCTGGGCCGACGTCAAGTACGTCGAAGGTGGGATATACGCCGGCGTGGTCACCGGTTTCACACCGCGATACGGGATATTCGTCAATTTGGAGCCGGGCGTGGACGTGCTCTGCTGGCCGTTGAAGTTCGGCGAAGTCAAAAAAGGCGACGGGGTGAAAGTTGTCGTGGATAGGATTGACATGGAGAAACGCAGGATGAGCGGGAAGGTGAGGAGTGTTGTTTAGTGAAAGGAGTGGAACAAAAACGTGAAAAAACATAAAGTCCCCATAACGCTGCTTTTGCTCGCGGCGTTCATAATTTCGGCGGTCTGGTTTCTGCCCGGAAGGGCGGACGCAGGGCTGGCCTTGAACAGAATAACGGATAATTACAACGACTGGAACGACGGCACGAACCCCGGCCCGGTGTGGGTGACCTTTAACCTGAGCGAGCCCGTCAGCGCGAAATACATGAGGATATTGGTTTACGCCATTCCTCCGAATGCTGCCGACCCTGCCATGAATATAGACGAGGTGGGTTTATATAACGGCGCGACTAAACTGACGGGCTTAACGGCGCAATTTTCCAGTAGTATTCCACCTTATCACGGTTGGGCTGGAGTAGGCGCAAACAGAAGCGATAATTATACCTTTGGTCCCTCCGCCGGCTATCTTTTTGACGAGGACCATTATACAGGATGGCGCACAACTTACACTTATAATCGGACCACCGGCATTTGCACAAGCGCAAAAGGTTTTGAAGGGATAAAGATAGGCAATATTACTCAGCCGGTGACAAAAATCAGGTTTGACTTTTTAGCCTTGTACACGCGTGAGAACCCGATGGACTTTGAAATACAATGGAGCAACGACGACGCGGCGGACGTGAGCGACCCCAAAGGCAGCTCCAGGTGGTTTGGGGTAGACATACTGAACGATCATAGCACGGAATACGCTTACAAATCGGATGGAAGTAGATGCGGCGTCGTCGAGGGGAACGCGCTGAAAGAAGTGTATAATCCCGTCGCGCCCGTGATCAACTCCGCCGATACGTCAAGCAACTCTTACGTCGAGTTAAACGTAACCGTTTCCGACATGGATTACCTCCAGGAGCTGCTCCTTGAGCGCAGCGCGGACAATGCCAACTTTTCGCCCGCTGCTTTTACCGTCGTTTCCGCCGGCGGGGGCGTGATGGTAATAAGAGACTCCAACGTCCAGGGCAACTGCATGTACTACTACCGGGCCAAAGCCGAATACAACGCCGGCGAGACAAGCCCCTGGTCGAATGTGAAAGAGGCCGCCCTTAATCTCGAACCGCCGGTGATATCAGACGCGGTTCTAAGTGACGGGAGCGTTTACCTGACCGTTAACCTGCCGGGCGTCCAGGGATACCACTCTTGCCTTGTGGAACGGAGAAAATCTACGGGCGACTGGGTTGCTGTGCCGGTAACTGAAACATTAAACGGCAATGTTGTAACTCTGAGGGACATAGACATCGACAGGGACAGCCAGTACCTTTACCGCGTTAAAAGCAAGTACGGCGCGGACGGCGGCATTACGACCGCCTTTTCGAATGAAAGAGCAGTGTCCGTAGGCTACAGCGCCTCAAACGTAATAAAAGACATAAAAGCGACAGCCGGCAACTGCTCAGCGGAGGTCACATGGAACCCGGTGGCCGGGGCAGGAAAGTATTACCTCCAGCGCTCATCCGGCGGAGCGTGGGAGGCGGCAACAGAGCTCACGGCCACGTCCCACACCGTCGCCGGGTTAACGCCCGGCGCGACTTACCGTTTCCGGGTCAAGCCGGACAACGGCATGTACTCCCTGCCGGTGAGGATAAAGGTACCGGCGGAGCCTATGAAGCCGTCCGTTGACGTGGAAACGTCCGGCGGCAGAGCAACGCTGACGATGACCTGCCCGACCCCCGGCGTGACTTACAGGATAGAACGCGCCGAGAGTTTGGACGGCGACTATACTTTGCTGGCTGACAACTTAAGCGCCGGCGATTATGAGGAAACCGGGCTGGCGAAAAACGCCAAATACTGGTACAAAGTGACGGCGATAAAAGGCGCCGCGTTGTCCGAGCCGCAGATAAAAGCGATGAGGGTGAGGTAAACCCGACAACAACCAATATAAGGGGGTTTTTGGATGATCAAAAAACTCAAACTCGACTATATCGCCTGCGCTCTGGTTGTTTTGCTGATCCTGTTCATGGTTGTGACAGTGAACAAAGCAGGCTGGCGGTACGACGCGGTGAAGACCGCGAGCATGGGCCGAACCATCCCGGTTGGCTCTCTGGTGGTAACTATCCCTGTGGATTCTGCAACTGAAATTAGCAGCGGAGACATCGTTGCTTTTCGTCAAGAAGACAGCCGCATTTTGCACAGAATTATAGAAATAACCGTTGAAAACGGTGAAACGTTTTACAAAACCAAAGGCGACGCAAACGAAGATCCGGACGATATGCTCGTCGTAAGGAGCAAAGTAGAAGGCAAAAAGATCTTCCACGTGCCTTATTTGGGCTATGTGCTGGCGAAAACCAGAGAGTTGATGAACGTTGCCGGCGGTTTGCTTGCGCTCTGCGCCGACGGCGAGACAGGCGGCGGCAACCGGTTGAAAGCCGCGATAAGCGGCGGGTCGGCGGAGTTCCAGGTGACAACGCTGGCGTCGAAGCTGCCGGCGGTAAGAGGCTTTACTTCCGCGGCGGTTGCAAGCAGCGTCTATGTGTTCGGGGGGTATGGCGGCGGGTATCATAACGACATAGTGGAGCTTGAGCCGGCGACCGAAAACGTAACTAACCTGGTGTCGAAGTTGCCGACGGCGAGGGCGTACACGGCAGCGGCTGCAAGCGGCGGCAAAATATACGTGCTCGGCGGGTATGGCGGCGGACGTCTAAACGACATAGTGGAGTTTGACCCGGCGACCGGCGGCGTGGTAAACCTGGCGTCGAAGCTACCGGCCGCCAGACAGTCTGGAGCGGCGGCCGCGGCTGGTGGTAAGGTTTATTACTTCGGCGGATATAACGAGAACAGCTCACCCTGCAACGACATAATAGAGTTCGACCCGGCGGCCGGAACCGCGGTGATATTGACCCCAAAACTGCCCAGAACCGCGGTGTTCCTCTCGGCGGCGGCCGCGAGCAGCGGCAGGATATACGTGTTTGGCGGCAGATTTACGGATCAGATCGTGGAATTCGACCCGGCCACCTACACAGTGACCGACCTGGCGTCAAAACTGCCGACCGCAAGGGGCGACACGTCGGCGGTGGCGTTCGGAGATAAAATATATGTCTTTGGCGGCTACGAAGCGGGTAGTAAGTTTAATGACCAAATCGTGGAATTTAATCCGGCGACGAGTACTGTGGTTGTTCTCAACGCAAAATTGCCGTTCGCCAGGTGCACCACGTCGGCTGCGATGTCCGCCGATAAAATGTACGTGATTGGAGGCTACAACGGCGCTTACCTGGATGAAATTGTTAAAATATACTAATCGTCTTTTTGTGAAAGAGAGCGTTTTCCGTGCAGGAGACGCTCTTTTGTTTTTTTATGGGGAAAGGGGGTAGGGAAACAAAAAATGGCGGCCGTCGTTAAACTTGCTACCGGAAAGAAAGCGCCGGGACGTTAAGCTTCGTAAGAAGAAGACGCTTTTAAAAAAAATTATTAAAAAAACAAGGAGGAAAAAATTAGTGTTAAAAAGACTGTTTTCCAAGAGAATCGTGCTTCTGGCCTCTCTCCTGGTGGCCGCGTTCGCAATCGGCGGGGGCTTGATCGCCTACTTCACCGACACTGAGACCAGCAACCTCAACAAACTGGACGCCGCGACCTTTGACCTGAAACTCGACGGCCAGGACGATCCCAACGTACCGGTATACATCAACGTAGCGGACGTCGTCCCGGGCAGCAACAACTTGTCTTCTCCCGCGACCGTCAACGTGCAGAACGTCGGCACCGTGGCCGGCGCGGCGTACCTTGAAATCGTAAACGTGGTCAACGCCCCGGGGACGACTCCCGACAACGAGCCCACCCCGGACAACGGCGAACTCGGCAATGCGACCACGCTGACCGTTAAGGACGGCGCGACGGTTATCGCTACCGGCACAGTCAATAGCCTGCCGGGGACGTCTTATGAGCTCGGCGCCATCGCCGCCAGCGGCAGCAAAGCGCTGACCGTGACATACGAAGTTCCCACCAGCGCCGGCAACGAGATCAACGACGACTCCGTCACCTTCGGTGTTCGTGTAACGCTTAACCAGATCCCCTAGAAATCTAAGATAGAGAGGCTTTAAGCCTCTCTTCCCCCAAAGGGGGAGGTGAATGTGCACAGAAAAAAACTATTAATAACAGTAATACTCATCGTTGTGGTCGGCAGCCTCATCGCCGGCTGTTTGGTCGCGTATTTCACCGATACCGAGACCAGCAACAACAACAGGCTTGCTCAGGCAAACTTCGACCTGAAACTGGACGGCCATAACGACCCTGACGTGCCGGTGTACATCGACGTGAGCAACGTAGTTCCGGGGAGCAACAACATAGACAACCCGGTCATCGTGCACGCTGAGAACGCCGGAGCGATAGACGGCGTTTTGTCTGTCATGGTGAAAGATGTGGTTAACGACCCCGGCGTGACGCCGCCCAGCGAACCTGATCCGGACAACGGAGAGCTCAGCGGTAGCGCGCTGCTGACTATCGAGAGAGAAGGCGTCGCCGTCGTCAGCGGAACGATAGACGCCCTTAACGGGTCTTCAATTTCCGCCGGCAACCTGGCGGCCGGCCAGATCGCCGACGTCAAGATCGTCTACGAAGTGCCGGCGGAAGTCGGCAATGAGATTATAGGAGACAGCGTGACATTCTCAATCGAATTCAGACTCGATCAAAATTAACCCTGGGGACCCCCGGGGTTTTCTTTTTTTTAAGAAAAAATATTTTGCGGGCAGTCTTAAGCGAACCCGCCGAAAGGAGTGTTTTTGTGAAAGTATCCGTAGGCAGAAATGATTTTCTACAGGCAATGCAAACAGTGGGGAGATTCGCATCGGCGAAAAGCCCGATACCGATCCTGGGCGGCGTAAAAATTACCGCCGGCGACGGGTGTTTAACAATCGAAGCGACGGACCTTGAAAAAGGCGCGACGATGCGAACAGCTGCGGAGGTAATCGAGCCGGGCGGGATAGTCGTCCCGGAACGCGTCACCACCAGCCTGTTCAACCATCTTGAAAACGGCATGGTATTTCTGGAAAAATGCGGTAACACGTTAAGAGTAAAAAGCGGCAAATCGGAAACCGTATTAAGCGGTTATCCGTCGGAAGAATATCCGCATCTGCCGGAGGTAAAGCCGGAAGAATGCGCCGCCGTCCGCGTCCCGCCGAACGTTTTCAAAAAAGCCGTAAGACAGACTGTCTTTGCAGCTTCTAAAGACGAAAAGAGGCCTGTATTCAACAGCGTCTTTCTAAAGACATCTGGAGCCAACATCGAAATGGCGGCGACGGACACTCACCGCATGGCCTGGTTTAAAACGTCTCTTGAGTCAGTCAACCAAGAAACGGAAGCGATTATACCATCTCAAGTCTTAAACGAAATATCAAAAATAATTAACGCTGAAAACAATATGGAGATTTTACTGTCCGATAAAAACGCTTACTTCAAGACAGGAAATATCAGTATAGTGGCGCGACTGATAAACGGCCAGTACCCGGACATCAATACCGTTATCCCGAAAAATCGCGCCGCCGGGTTCAAGGTATCGGCAAAAGAAATGCTGAGCGCCTTGAAGAGGGTGTTCGTGCTTTTAGACCAGGACGGTGCTCCGGTCAACATGACGGCCGGGCCGGACGGAATCGTTTTGCACAAAGAGAGCGCGTCGTGCAGCGCGCACGAAGAAGTGTCAGCGGAAACGCTTGGCGACGCCGGAACGGTGGAAATTGCCTTTTGCTGCAAATATCTTATCGAGGCGATATCGGTTATCCATACCGATGAAATCATAATCGGCGTGACCGGCGAAATGTCACCCGTAATAATCGAACCGGCCGGCGAAGAGGGTTATTTGTCTCTGCTTATGCCGGTAAGACTAAATTGAGGCGGTGATCAATATAAAACCGGACAAAACGATTTCACCGTTTTCATCGTTGTGCAACTACAGCATCATTTATGGCGCGCCGGTGGAGCCGATGGCCGCCAACCTGACGGACAGGGAGAAGGTAGCGGTGGAAATACTGGAAAACTGCGGCGTCGCCGCCGGGTTCCAGCTTGAGAGCCTCTGGCCGCCCAAGAAAGGCGGCCGGGCGCTCAAGAGGCTGGCCCGGTTCGGCGTCGTCTGGCGGCACAGGCTGGAGGGTGAGTACACCCTCAACATCTACACCATGCCCGGCAGCCAGCCGTCCGCTGACGAGTGCATCCGGCGGATGGCGATCGCGGAGCTGTACAGGAAGGCCAGGGAAGTGAAGCCGGCGAGCATAAAGCCGGCTGAGCCTCCGCTGGCTGGAATACTGGAACTCGGCGGCGCGGAGTTTCCCCTGCTGGTCGTCCGGCGTGGCGATGGGACCAGGCTGCTGCCGCAACTACTGAAGAACCTGCCCAGGCTGCTGGTTGTAGCCGAGCTTTCAGTTCCCTTTTCCTCGGGAGCGCAGCGGATTGAGCAGGTGTTCTTTCAGTTCCCTTTTCTTCGGGAGTGCGGTATGCGCATACCTTTGCGCGTTACAACGGACGAAAGGCTCATGGAGTTGCCTTTCAGTTCCCTTTTCTTCGGGAGTGCAACGGACAACACTTCTGACAACGCCTCGTCCCCTGTCCTTTAATTATACCACTTTTGGTAGAAGTGTCAATTATCAACGCCTGAAGGCGGGGGCTTGAGAAAGCAGTCCTGAGAGCCTTCGCTTTACAGGCGGGAGATTTGCGGGATCGGAAGCATTTAGTATCACTGATGCTTAAAGGACAGGGGATGTGTTGGGTTGCTATCGGCGGGCGACTGGAGACGATAAGGTACGCGCGTACCTTTACCCCCCAAAATGGTGTCCGAAAAAATCTTGAATAACCTATCCCGGCTTAAGCCATTCACCCGGTCAAACCGGGTTTTTCTTTTTATAAGTAACAAAAAACCATGCGGGCGATTCACAAAACAAAGCCCGCCGCAAAAAGAGAGAAAGGAGTGATCGCAATTCAAACCATATTCCCCAGCATCATTGCCGTAGCCGAAGAGCACGGCATAGACGCCCGGCCCCTGCCCAGGAAACAGGGAGAGTACACATCCCCATGTCCTTTCTGCGGCGACCGCGGCCGCCAGCGTCACTTGAGACTGAACAGCGAAAAAGCAGTATTTTACTGCTACCGTTGCGGCAGGAGCGGGGGCGTGGTGACGTTCAAATCGCTCCTGTCCGACAAAAGCGAAAACGAAGTGCTTGCAGATTGCAAGCGTAACAAGAAAAACGGCGGAGTCGAAACCCAGCCCGGCGACCCTTCTCAACGCTACCGCAAACATCCGGCTATGCGCCTGACCGGTTTCCAGTTGCGCCGCGTAGGTCTGCAACCAAAATCGCAGTGGCCGGCCTGGTGGCTTGAAGACCACGCCTTCGCCGCATGGTGGCTCAATGAAGTCTGGTCGCGCTGGCGCAGGCATCTTGAGTACCACCAGTACCATGCCGCTTTAACGATTTTAAGCAACGAAATCGACGGCGACCCGCAAAAAGCGGTGAAACAGGTAAAAACGTTGTCAAGCGAATTAAACGTTGACCTGTTGACGCCGGTGCTGAAGGCGCGGAAAGCGGCCATGCAGCCGAGGTGGTTTGTTGAGGCAAAGGAAACGGTAGAAAAGTTTAAAATCGGTATATAGGCCGTCCGGCGCGGCCTGCGAAGAAATCACGAAAGAAGGAAGGTGGTTTGGACGCAGGCCCGGCCGGGGGTCTGCGCTCATCGGAGATGCAAATGGCGTTGAAAAGAGATTTGGTTAACTACCCGGAGCCGCTGTGCGACGAAACGTATTTAGAACAGGCCGAACGTCTTGCTCAGGAATACGTAAAAAAAGTAAAAATGTTAAGAACCGGTCAAAGGGTTAAATTGACGTATTACCCGGTGAAACCGGTCGATTGGTCGCCGATGAAACCGATAGTGGAACGCCACGAGATAAGAAGCGATAGAGACAGGATATACCTTCGCGGCTTGGCGTACCTGGTGCCGGTGATGGAAATATGCAGGCGGAAAGATGATGTTTTTCTGCCGCCGCAAAAGATCAGGAAATACGCTTAGGATGACGGTAAAACTAAACTGCCCCGAGTGGTGTGTGCCGGGGCAGAGATCGAAACATCCGGGGGCGTCGGTGATAAGTGTAGACGGCAAGCCCGTCATATTAACTACCCCCAAGAACAGAATAGCGAAGTCCTAGGGGTAGTTGGGATGCTTGTAATTTCGCATTGAAAGGTGTAAAATATATGCATAAAAAATTCTGGAAGGATAAACGTAAATTGATTGACGATTGGCTTGAAATCGCATATGAAGATTTCGAAGTTGCCAACTATCTGTATCGTGAGCAAAAGCGATACCTGTATATGGCCTATATGTGCCAACAGTCAATCGAGAAAGCGATTAAAGCAGTAATTCAACAAAACGATAAAATTCCTCAAAAGATTCACAAACTTGATTTGATAGCAAAAGATGCTGATATCTGGAAGTTGTTGGGTGCACAACAGAAAAACTTCTTAAAAAGTCTTTCCATGTTTTATATTGCAACAAGGTATCCAGGGATTAGAGGAAAATTAAACAAGGATTTAACAAGTCAACGTGCCGCTTCACTTCTTAACTCCACAAAGGAGATGTTATTATGGCTTTGCAGATATCTTCGGAATTTGTAAGAAACTTATCTAATTATATAATGTCAAGCGTATTAGATAAGGTCAATCTGCAAAAAGTAATTCTATTTGGCTCATTTGCTAAAGGTACACAGCATGAGTGCAGTGACATAGACATTGCTTTAATATCACCGGACTATAGGGAATGTGATTATCTAAATGAGTCAGTAAAAGCAATGGATATTTTCGAGGATTTTGATGATAGAGTCGAACCGCACCTGTTTTCACCAGAAGAAATGCTTTCTGACGATGATGTTTTCGTTAAGGAAATTAAAAGAACTGGGATAGTTGTTTATCATGAAATGTGAATGTGGATCTTCCTTAGAAAAAACCACAAATTGCGAGCAATATAAAGTTGGAGACATGGTATTGGTTATTGCCAACATCCCAATGTTTGAGTGTCCATCGTGTCACGCATTTTATTATGATAATAATGTTCTAGACAGGATTGATGAAATAGTTGCTTCTATCAAAGAAAACGCTGATCAAAAAATAACACTGTTTGATTTCGAACTGGCTTGTGCCACGGCGTAAGTACCACTAAAAGCCTGAAGAAATAACTTTATAAAGAAAACGACCGGCTATTCGGCCGGTTTTTGCTTTGTCTTTGCTACTATCTTGGCGGCCTGGCCCGCCCCGGATTCACCAAACATTGAGGAGGTGAGAAAGGGCGGGCCGCCGGGGCCTGCCCTTTATAAGATGGATGAAAGAATGGTAGAAAAAATTGACGCCATCCGCGAGGGAGTAAATCTAATCGCCGAAGGCGTGAACACCTACGACAAAAACATTCATAAGGAGCTCAAATATGCGCTTGGGACGGTACATTCCGTGTTGCTTAATCGGATTGCATATGTTGTCCTGGAAGCGGTAGCCGAGCGATGCGAATTCGACGACCGGTTTTACCCGGTCATCTGCGACGCAGCCAGGTTGGTAAAGAAAACTAAAGGAGAGTGAGTGGTTATGCCCCGAACAACCCGGCGGATGCCTGGCGGATACATTGTTAAGAAAGTACCCAGTTCAGTGCGATATGTCCGGCAGCTAATCTCCTGCTACGTTGAAGTTGTTTGCGACTGCGGGAAAACCGTAGAATGCACCGGTTTTACCAACACCTGCGACCGGTGCGGCCGGGATTACAACTGGAACGGCACCCTGCTGGCACCGCGCAATCAGTGGGGTGAAGAAACCGGTGAGTGTGAAGCGGATATCTTGGGACCGTTGCTGACCAATGAATGGTAGTCGAAAAAAAACCTGGCTTCAATAGCCGGGTTTTCTTTTTTACCAACAAAAAATTAATGCGGGTAATTAAAACAAAGCCCGTTTTTAAGCGTTTTGGGTCAAGTTATTCAACCCAAACAAATAAAAAGGCCGGCGGGCTATAAACGCGGGAGGTGTTTTTATGAGCGACAACAATATCATAAATTCGCTCAAAAGGCTTGAACGTGCAGGAACCGAACATTCACGTGCTACCAAAAAATTGTTTGCAGCAGCAAGAGAAGTAGCGATTTTTATTGAAAACATAGCGCCTATTGGGGTACAGTTACCACAAGGATATGTGGTGAGAAAAATCAACTCCAATATTGGAAGCGAGAAGTTTTTAGTACGGGATGAGACCGATTACATTGATGGTATCGGGGGTTATCTACACAACGACTTTAGTTGTTGGATTCCGTTGCCAACACGAATCGCTGTTTTAAACTTCGCAAACGATGTATCTGCCGGGTTGCTCAACGAAATCGCTGATTTTCTCGTACAGCGCACACTAGAAGACGATACTGCGACGGCAACATTGCAAAAGCAATTAAAAGCGGTTGCGGATTGCCAAAAGTAAAGCGCAAAAATAATCAAGAAAAAGAGAGACTCCGTGCACAGCGCATCGGGGTCTCTCTTAAATTAACGGTAACGAGAGGGGCGTAAAATGTTAATCTCTGATGTAATAAACCAAACACTAAGTTATGCAAAAAGCAGAGGTTTTGCTCAAGAAACCCTGAAAGGGTATTCCACGTGCCTCCATCTAACACTAAAATATTTAACCAAACGAGGCATAAAAGAAATCGAAGATGTTACATACCAGATTCTAGAAGATTACATAAATTACTTAAAAGAGAGAAGTAGATTGGATTTTAAACCCGGGACAGTGTCGATTTCTACAATAAATAAGCATATTAAAGCAATCCGTGGTTGTTTCAAGTATCTACACCAAACCAAGAGAATCAAAGAGAACCCGTCTGAAAATCTTACTTATTTCAGAAGGGTTCAAAAAGTTATTAACAGTTTTTCTGTGGAACAGCTTCATGTCTTGCTTTCAGTAATACCGATAAATACATTTATCGGTCAGCGAGAAAGGCTGTTAATTTTAACGCTGGTTGATTGCGGATTGCGAATTTCTGAAGCGTTGGCTCTCCAGGTTAATAATATATTTTTTGATCAACATGTAATAAAAGTTTATGGTAAGGGCTCGAAAGAGCGTTTAGTGCCTTTTGGCCGGAATGCAGAAAAAGCCATGCGCCAGTGGATAATGGCGCATTCTCTGACCAATGAAGATCGGATTTTTTTTAGTCGCCGACGAAAAACCATTACCGGCTCTGGAGTTAGAATGCATTTGCGCCGATACGGCCGAAAGGCTGGTATTAAAAACGTCGAGGTGCGGCCTCACATATTTCGGCACACCTTCGCGGTCATGTTTCTAAGGAGCGGGGGAAACCTATTTATACTACAGCGGATAATGGGACACGTCTCGCTCGATATGACCCAAAGATATTGCAATCTTCTAATTGAGGATCTGCAAAAGGAACACAGGAAACATAGTCCTGGAGACAAATTAAAATGGTAGTCGAAACAAAAACCCCAGTTCAAGATGGGGTTTTTGTTTTTTTAGCAACAAAAATTAATGCGGGCGTTTAAAACAAAACCCGCCGAAAGGAGCAATGAAAGTGAAGCTATTAACAAAAAAACTGGAAAAAATGTTGCCGCCGTTGGGCGCAACCAAAAACCAAAGCGACCCTCTGGCAATAGCCAAGTTCTTCGCTCCCTGGACAAGTTGGACATGGTACGCGACAGAATACGATCCCGAGGAAAGACTATTCTTCGGTCTTGTTGACGGCTTCAAGAAAGAATTCGGCAGTTTTAGCTTAGATGAGCTTCAAGGGTTGCGCGGCCCCTCCGGTTTGCGCGTAAAGCGCGACATGTATTGGGAGCCCACACCGTCAAGCAAAATCCTGAGCGGGGAGGCGCGTTAATGGCCCGATTCGCATCAGAAGCCAAGGGAGGCTACTACCCCACGCCGCCGCGTCAGATGGAGCTGGTTTGCAGCCGTCTGGCTGTAGAACCCGGCAGTATAGTAAACCTGTTTGACCCCTGCGCGGGCGAAGGGGCGGCTTTAAGGCAAATGGCCGAAGATTTACGCGCCAAAGGAGCACGGCCGGTAACCTATGGAATTGAACTTGAGGTCGCCCGGGCCGAAAAGGCAAAGACGGCGCTCGACCACGCGGCGGCCTGCGGCTACGAAAGCATCCGCATGACCAACGGGGCGATATCGGCGATGTGGCTCAACCCCCCGTATTCAACCAAAGACGGCAAACGGGTCGAGACAAACTTCTTGCGCGATCTCACCGACAAGCGCCTTCAACCAGGGGGTTTGTTGATGTACTGCATCCCGCAGACCGTTCTGGAGGACTCGGCCTATTTGCTGGTCTCGCGATTCGAGAACATGTCTGTTTACCGGTTTACCGATGACGACTATCCCGTTTACAAACAGGTAGTGGTTTTTGGCTACAGACGGGCAAAACCAAACGCCGGCCCGGAAGCCAGAACGGAGCGTGAAACGCTGGTCGGCCTGGCTCGCGGAGGCCCGGATGTTTTGCTCCCTCTGGACGCCGGCGACGGAAAAACGTTTACCGTTCCACCGTCGGAAAAACCGGTGGACTTGTTCCGGGACAGCCAGGTTGACGCCGACGAGGTTATGGCGGAAATGCTTAAATCACGCCTGTTTGAGAAAGCGGAGGATTGTTTTCTCCCACCTTCTGCCAACCGGTCCCGGGTAAAAATCAAGACGCCCATCTTGCCGCTGAAACCGGCGCATGTAGGCATAGCTATAGCCTCCGGCGCGGCAGGCGGCAACCTGGGCACCCACATAGTCGTCGGCGCCACGAAAAAAGTAACGGAAACCTATGAGGAAAACGAAAATGTAACAATACGGATAGACCGTTACGTGCCGTCGGTAAAGATTTACTCGCCGCAGGGAATATTCAGCATTTAGCTATATGTCAACCACCCCTGACTAAAGTCAGGGGCTTGTCCTGGCGGGGACAAGGGTAACAGGCTGACTAGGCGGCACGATGTTGCAAGGGTTCACAGGGCTACCCAATCACTTCCGGATGTTTCGCCAGTCCGGATTATGTGAGGCAGAACCGCTCAATGCCGCGGCTGGCCAAGACCAGCCTAAGCCCTGTGGACGTCGCCAAAGCGACAATCACTCCCGCAAGGGAGAAAGGAGTATCCTCTTTATGTCTATGGAACCAAACAAGCAACCCAGGGTACCGGTGGTAAGTATAGACGGCAAACCTCTCATGCCTACCACACCGAGGAAAGCCCGCCTGTTAATGCGGGACGGCTTGGCGAAGCCCCGGAGGAACAAGCTGGGGCTTTTCTACGTACAGATGACCAAAGCGGTAGGCGAAGAGACGCAGATGACGGCTTTAGCCGAAGACCCCGGCGCGAAATACGACGGCGTATCCGTGGCCTCTCACAGGCGGATCGAGCTCAAAGCGATGGCTTTTCTACCCGACGGCGTTCCACAGAAGATGGAGACCCGGAGGAACCTGCGCCGGGCCAGGAGGCACCGTAACACACCTCGCAGACCGGCCCGGTTCGACAACCGGAAAAGGAAAGGCTACTGGCTGGCTCCAACACAGAAAAGCAAGGTGGAGTGCCGGCTGAAGGTGGTGCGGGAACTCTGCAAGATATACCCCATCCGGCTCATTATCGCCGAGGACGTGCGGTACAACCACTACAAGTACCGGGACGGCAAGTATTTTTCCACCGCGGAGGTCGGCAAAACCCTGACCTACCGGGAGTACAGAAAACTTGCCGAACTCAAGCTG
>QZJY01000003.1 GCA_003597995.1 Dehalococcoidia bacterium | reverse complement strand
TTTTTTACGCTGATTTTCAATGTATGCTTGGATAACACCCTCGTCTACACCAACCGTTGAAACAAAATATCCTTCCGACCATACAGCATCTGCCCCCCATTGATAGACACAATGCGAAAGATGAATCAGTTCTATGCCTCCTCATATTATGTCCCTAAGAAAAAGATGCAGGGAGAACTTCATCCCTCGACCTTACGGTCGGGGAATTAAGTATGGAAAGTTAAAGCGAAAATATTTATTCTTAAACTGAGCGTAAATGCACCCAATGAGGCATAACTTGTACTATAATATCGGCATCTCAAGTTAAGACGAGTTGACGGAGGATACATGGATTATTTAAAGACTCTGTGCGACCTCATTTCCATCGATACCACCGTACCCCCGGGGCGAAATTATGGTAAAGCCGTGGATTACCTCGAACCACTATTCCAGCAAGTAGGTTGCAGCACGCACAAAATCAACATACTTCCCGAACACGCCGAAGGGCGCGAGGGCCGCGTCGCCCTCATCTGCCACAGGCGAGAGATGGGCAAACCCAGGCTGATTTTCTATGGCCATATAGACGTTGTTCCCGCTGAGGGCTGGGATGCGTTCAAGCCGCGTGTGGAGGAAGGACGAGTCTATGGCCGGGGTAGTGCCGACATGAAAGGCGCTATCGTCTCGCTGCTCATGGCGCTGGAAGGCTTACAGAACCGCCACCTTAAGTACGACGTTTCCATAGCCATCACCGCCGATGAAGAACTGAGCCAGGCCAGCCAGTTGCGCTACCTCGCCACCTTCCTTAACCCGGTGATAGGTGCGCGCGTCTTCTCGCTGGACTCCAATTTCGGTTTCGTATCAGTTGCCGGCCTGGGAGCCCTCCAGATGGAAATAAAGGTCAAAGGCCGCTCGGTGCACTCCGGCCTGTCCCATCTGGGTATCAATGCCGTTGAACAGTCCGTTCCCGTCCTGCAAGCCCTGCTCGAGCTCAAATCAAAGGTCTTGCAGAAAAAATCGAGAGTCGCCGTACACCCTGACACCGGCCTTAAATTCATGGAGCCCCGCCTTAATATCAATATGATACACGGCGGCCTCAAAGTGAACATAGTGCCCGACGAATGCGTCATCTCAGTTGACCGGCGGTTGGTACCCGAAGAAAAGCTGGATGATGCCGAAAAAGAGATTATGGATGCCTTGGCGGCAGTGCGCGGAGTGGACTGGCAGGTGAACAGGGTCATGAGCATCCCCACCATACCGCCCTGCGAGGACCCTATGGTGGATGAGCTCGCTGCCGTCATCCAGAAAGTTACCGGGCGCGACGGACGCTACGGCGAAATGGGCTCAGGTGACCTCAGCCCTGTGGTGAACCATGATTGGAACGGTGTCGATTTCGGCCTGGGCGTTATCCGTACCGAATGCAACATTCACGGCAAAGACGAGTTCGTTTATCGCAAGGACGTTGAGGACCTGTCCAGGATAATCGCGGAATTTCTAAGAGCGTAAATGCTCCCGCTTTCCATCGGATTATCTGAGTTTTTCGGATTACGACTGACGCCTTATGATTTGCATTCAGTCGAACAGGCAAAACTTCAGAGATGGCCTTTTAGCAGTCCAGGGTGGCAAACAGGCTGTCCCTCTATTCATACTCTTTCGGGACTGCGCATATCATAACCATGGGATGACTTGTTGATTTATTTTTGTATTGGTGCGTCTCGCCAGGCATAACAAGAGCGAAATCGCCTTTCTTCACGTCATGCTGGCGGTCTTTGCCAACCAAGACTCCGTTTCCTTCCATTATGTAATTTAAGTGTTCGAACGGATGAGCATGAAAAGGCGTGTGACCTCCGGGCTTGATGGTGAACACGCGAAATGAAAACGCAGGTGAGCCATCGGTTTTCGATATCGGAACTTGTTTATAAATCCCCTCGGCGCCTTCCATATGAGGCTTAGCTTTCGGGCATTGCTCCAGGCTTACGATTTTCATATCGGTCTCCTTCACCCTGTGGTGGGGAAGCGGGGATTTGAACCCCGACGCCTTGCGGCACAAGATCCTAAGTCTTGCTCGTCTGCCAATTCCGACACTCCCCCGCGAGTATGAGCTACCAGCCGGTATTTTATCACAGATGTTTGAGCAGGGCTATTGGCCATCTTCTACAGACAATCTGGAACTTCCCTGAAATTTGAGGTAATATTAGAAAAGGGAGTTTAACGATGCGTGATTTCAACGAGAATGATAAAAAAAAGAAACAAACAAGGATTCAACCAAAAGAAAATCTGGGGGACCTCTCCAGGGAAATACTTTCACAGTTAGAAGATAGTGTAAAAGCATCGTTGAAAGACAGCTATTTACCTTGTGCGGTTGCTTTAAAAATTGCTCAAGACGTGAATGTCCCCCAAACTGCTGTAGGAATGATGGCTGATAAGCTTGGCATTCGCATCACGAATTGCCAGATAGGATGTTTTAAAGTTGACAAGAATGTTCATGAAAATCTTGAACCCAAAAGGATAGATAATAAGGTCATCGCTACGCTTGAAACACTAAGAAATAAAAACGAACTTACCTGTGCTAACGTGTTTGAAGTGGCGCAAAAGTTAAAAATTTCCCCGATGGCGATCTCAGATATCGCGAATTCGCAGAATTTAAAAATCCATCTTTGTCAGCTAGGCTGTTTCTAAAGAATGCCATAATAAAAGGCAATACCTTAAAAGGTACTCCTTTACGGTTCGCCCTCTTTAAGATAAATTCTTCTTTATTTTTTCAAACTCCTTTTCGTCTATCTCACCTTTAGTATACCGCTCTTTAGCGATATCCAAGACGCCATTACCGTAATGCGCGGAGATTATTATCCTGGTTTTCAGTTTCTTGCTGGCGCTCAGGCGAAAAACCACCGGCCGGCCCAAACACCTGGGCTGGTTTTTAATTTATTTTTTGTTAATAAACGCCATGGCTTTCATTATCGCGTTCGTGGTGGACAAAATAGTCGCCCTGATACGCCGATAACAAAGCAGATGCGCCAAAACGGCCTACTTTACCAGCTCTTCCAGCCTTTTTATGGCGCCTTTGATATAGCTGCGCCGGGTCTCCCACTCGGTGATTACGCTATCCAGCGGGTCGAGCGGTTGATAACCCTCGGATTCAAGCTGTTTGTGCATGTTTTTGAGGCCGTTTACCACATGAGTCTGTCGGCCCAACTCTTTTTTGCTGTCCCTTAAAGCGCTTTCGTAATACTCTGCTTTCTTCATGCGTCCTCCCGATAAAATAGGCGTATACCCATTATACTACGTTCATCAAGCCCCGCCATGCGTAGATTCACGTACCATTGAAAAAATATTTTGCCTGTTGTTGACATTATACTGTCTTGGTATTAAGGTTTAATATCTTAACCTTGCTGCGAGTTGCGGAGAGGAGAAACTTTTGAAGAAGTGGCTTTTAGGCATCGTAACAGTGGTATTACTGGCAGGCTCCGGCACCAACACCTATTTTTACATCCAGCAGAATAACCGGCTCAACCAGGTGGACGAGCGCATCGCGGGGCTGCTGACCAGTATCAATAGCGTCCAGAACGGGCTGACATCGCTCCAGGGGAACGTGTCCACGCTGGGCGACAGCGTCTCAAGCCTGAGCACCAATGTCGGCACTCTCGGCGGCAAGATTACCGACCTGCAGGGCACCACTTCCGGCCTGAGCAGCGATGTTAACACGCTGAAGGGCAATATCACGACCATTAACGGGAACATAACGACTATCAACGGCAGCATAACTTCGGTCAACACGAGCGTCACGGCGCTGCAAAACAGCGTCAGCGGCATGCAGTCCAGTGTGACGGCCCTGCAAGCAAGCGCTCAGGCAGTGGCTAACGTAGTCTCCAAAGTTGAGCCGACAGTGGTGAAAATTATTTCTTCCGTGTCCGGAGGTTATTCTGGCGGAACTGGAGTAATTGTACGAAGCAACGGTTACATTTTAACTAATTATCACGTAATTAACGGCGCTCTTTCAACGACTGTAACGTTAAAAACCGGGGAATTCTTTTCTGCTTCAGTCGTCACTTTCAATGCTGGTTTAGATATAGCTATTCTGAAACTGAACTCTACTCGAACAGATTTCCCTTTTGCAACCCTTGGTTCTTCTGCTGCTGCCCAGGTGGGCGATGATGTAATAGCAATCGGCTATCCAGAGCTTTTCGAACTCCCCGGGCAAGCAACGTTCACCAAAGGCATCATCTCTGCTTTCCGCAATATGTCCGGATACAGATTCATTCAAACGGATGCCGCCATAAACCACGGCAATAGTGGTGGCCCTCTGGTCAATCTAAAGGGAGAGGTCATTGGGATAAATTCTCAAAGACTGTTTTGGGACGATTCAAGCGGTGACCCCGTTGATAATATTGGTTTCGCAATTCCCATAGATGACGCCAAGTACCTCATCCCGTAAAATACACGGCAAATGACCGATGATTGCTGAAAATGTGCGCTCCGTGCTGGCCGGGCTGCCACCCGGAGTAGAACTCGTAGCGGCAGCTAAAACGCGCACCCCCGAGGAGATTACCGAGGCCATCAAGGCTGGAGTGCGCATCATCGGTGAAAACTTTGTACAGGAAGCCGAAACGGCCCGCGCCGCCATCGGAGACAAAGTGCGCTGGCACCTCATCGGCAGCCTGCAAAAAAACAAGGTAAAAAAAGCCGTCAGGCTGTTCGACATGATTGAGACGATGGATTCACTCACGCTGGCTCAGGCCATCGACCGTGAAAGCGCTGCTGCCGGCAAAGTGATGCCAGTATTGGTCGAGGTGAACTCCGGACATGAACCCCAGAAATCAGGGGTCCTTCCCGATGATGTCGAAGCGCTTGTTAAAGAGATAGCCAAACTAGGGCATGTGAAAATTCTGGGCTTGATGACCATGGGGCCGCGCTTTGGAAACCCTGAAGATGCACGCCCTTATTTTGCCGAGACGCGCCGCATTTTCCGGAGGCTCAGGGATAGCAAAATCGCCGGCGTCGAAATGAAATACCTTTCGATGGGCATGACCAATTCATATAAAATCGCGCTCGAAGAAGGCGCCAACATAGTCAGACTGGGGAGCCGGATATTCGGGGAGTGAAGCTAGTCCAGCTTCTTCAACCCATCTGCTACTTCGTGAAGGTCGGTAAACGGCGAATGCGCCACGCCGGCTTCTTTGCAGCTCGCGCTGAGATTGTCTATGGAAAAGATATGGCTGCACAGTCTCGCCGGCGCGAAATCCGACGCCCCGTTACCGATATAGACAATGCGATACCCCTGCTTCAAAAAGTTTCTGGTATAGGCCTCTTTAAAACCGTCCTCTAGCGGCTTGCCGTCTGGTCCTTCGTACCAGGCTTCGACGCCCTCAGGTTTGAAATTGGAGCGGCCCGCCACGAACTCCACACCGTTCATTCCCAGCATCTTGAGTATCGCATCTATGTAGAACATCATCCCATTGCTCACGATGGTGAAACGAAAGTCGCGCTCGCGGCAGGTTTTGAGTAGTTCGGGTAGCCCCGGGCGGATTACCGCCTTTTGACGCACGAAATTCTCCAGCGTCTCTTTATCCGCTTTAACTCTGGAAAAAGCAGTGGCGTTGAAGTGATTGACCGTCATCTTGCCCTGCATGTATTCCTGGAAAAGCTGGCGCCAGCCGGTACCGGTGAATTCATCCAGAATCTGGAAGCTCACGTCGCCGATAGTGACTGTGCCGTCGAAATCGCACTGCACCAGTATGGGTTGGTTTCGTTTAAACGGCATGGGCGCTTTCCGGAACCGGGGGCTTGTCTTCTGAGGCGGGTGGCGCGGGGCTTCCGATTACCAGACCTTCTTTCGGCGTTTCTCCGCCTGCTTGTTCGGCTGTCTTGGGTTCAATCTTGTACAACTTGTCCGGGCTTTCGAGGTGGTCGATATACAACACGCCGTTCAGGTGGTCTATTTCGTGTTCCAGCGCCTGGGCTAAAAGCTCCTTGGCTCTTATCCTTAGAGGTTTACCCTCGATATCGAGGCATTTGATGGTTACAGAGACCGAGCGCTTGATTTTACCCTGATAACCCGGCAGGCTGAGGCAACCTTCCTCGACCTCCCTTTCACCGATACGCTTCACCACCTCGGGATTGATGATAGCGAACGGCTCTTCCTCGGGCATCCACAACACGGCCACCCGTAGCGATACGCCGATCTGAGGCGCCGCCAGCCCGGCTCCATCGGACTTTTCAAGCGTATCCATCATGTCCTCGACCAGCTCGATGACAGACTTATCTATCTTGAGCACGCGCCTGGTTTTGCGTCTCAGGACAGGGTCCGGAATCTGACGGATTATTTTAACAGCCATACTTAGATACTACCCAAACAGTAATTTAACATAGATTAGCTTTGGGCGTCCACTTTCTAATTGAATGTCAGCTTAACTGAACTGACGAAAACCGGCACTCGCCTATATTTACCTGCGGATGCCGTTATGCTACTATATTAGAGTTGACATCGGGGTGTAGCGCAGCCTGGTAGCGCACCTGAATGGGGTTCAGGTGGTCGGAGGTTCAAATCCTCTCACCCCGATTATACCAAACCCTACAACTTGCCTGAATCGCTGGCGTGAGAGCCTATAAAGTTGTATAATTATTTATATCTGGAATCGTTGAAATACAGGAGACTGAAATGTCCAAATATCATTCTACATTAAGTCGGCGGGAATTCCTCAAAACGCTTGGCCTGGGAGGTGCCGGTATTGGGGCCACCGCGCTGGGAGTTGCCGCAGCGCCAAAACTCGCCCGACCCGTGCATGACCTGGATGAAGTCATATCTTCCTCGCTGGCGGTCCCCAATAGGCCATCTTATGTCAAAGAGGTGGATAAACCCACCATCGAAGTTGACTGGACGCAGATAAAGCGCTTCGACTACAGCAACGTGATGTGGGCGACCGGGTTTCAGAAAGCCCTGGGAAGCACACAGTTTGACCTGGTCAGCAAGGCCCAGCAAGGAAACCGCCTTTTGCGTCTCAAGCAGAACAAGCCGGGATATACGCTGAAGGATGACGCCTTTGTCAATGCCAGCATTAGTGCTGCGGTATCTTTCTTGGGTCCACAGTCAAACTCAACTCCCGCTGACTTGGGGGTCCCGCGTTATGAAGGTACACCTGAAGAGAATGCCCGCATGATACGCTCCTTCATGCGCTTTCATGGTGCTGCGCAAGTCGGTTTTGTCCAACTGGATACCGACACCACCGAGAAGCTACTTTACTCCTATGACAATGGTGGCTCTACCCAAGGCCCCAAGTTGACCATCGCCGACGTTGACCAGCCATCCGAGACAAAAACAGAGCGCATCGTGCCCAAGAAAGCCCGCTGGGTCATCGTCTATACCATCCGTATGGCCGATGAGCTCATGCGGCGTGCGCCAACACAGCTAGTGGTAGCACCAACCATGTTAGGTTACAGCCTAGCAAGCAGAATTCAAGGATCGCTCCAGCTTTTCCTGCGCGGACTTGGATATATGGGAATAGGAGAAGCACGATTTAATGCTCTTGGTTCCGCTGTGGGGCTGGGTATCATGGCCGGGCTGGGCGAACACAGCCGCGCGATGCATATGATAACTCCTGAATATGGCCTGAGGCAGCGCGCCTTCAAGCTCATCACGGACCTGCCGCTGGCCCCCGGAAAACCTGTGGATTTCGGAGTCATGCGCTTCTGCCGCGTATGCAAAAAGTGCTCCGATATTTGCCCCGCCAAGGCTATCAACCCGGAGACCGAACCCTCCTGGGCGCCGAATGGCGATTATCAGCAAACCGGTATCAAGAGCTGGCATCGTATCGAACCTCTCTGCCTGACCTATATCAAGCAGGCCGGATATTCACAGGGTTGCATCCTATGCTTTGCCGTGTGCCCGCTGTCCAAAGGCAAACGCGAGACCGTCTATCAGGACCTTATTCGGCGCACTATCGCCACCACGCCAGTTTTCGACAGGGCTATCAGGAAAATGGACGACCTGCTTGGAAACGGGCAAAGAAGCGATCCCGAAACCTTCTGGGATCTCGATCTGCCTCCCTTCGGCTGGGATTAATAAAAGGAGGAAGCTTCTATGCAATTCATCCTCGGTCTTGTGGTCGGAGCTGCCCTTATGTGGCTGGCCCAATGGTTACAGCGCAAAGGAATCGCTATCAGATGGTATGAGTGGCTCGTGGCCGCTCTGGGCTTCATGATGCTCGTCTGGACGGTGAATGATTACTTCGGTTCGATAGCCGAGCATAACGAGGCCGCCTCCCGCGTCTTTTTGTGGCTGCTTGGGACACCCGCTGTCATACTGCTTGGACTGGCGGTTTTTCTGCCGTGGTGGAGAATGCGCCGGTCTAAAATAGTCGCCAAATTAACTGACGCGAAACAATAGGTCTTTGATTTACAATATTATATGCTATCTTATATCTCTTCCGCCAATGATTGGGTCACTACAGTTGAGCAGAACTTGATTGCTGGATAATGACTATGGAAGAAGGTTCAGGCTTTACCCAGTGCTTTAAGCACCTTGTCCGGGGTACAGGCGCCTTTATCCATATCGACCCATTTGCCCGTAGCGTTAAAAATAGCGCATATTATCGCCGAGTAGTTGCTGACGCACGGCTCGCCTATGCCGTGCGCGCCGTACGGGCCGGCGGCGTCATCCGACTCAATGTCCTGGACATGCAGCCGTTCGGTTTCAAAATCGAGCGTGGTGGGAAACAGGGCATCCACATAGCTGGTGCTGATTACAGCTCCCGTCGCCTTATCATAGATATCGCCGTAAAAGAGCGCCTGCCCGATTATCAGCTCGTTGCCGGACATCATCTCTTTCAAGGCGCCCTGTTTGAAAACCGTTCGTCCCGTATCTACCGCGTTCCAGAGCCCGATGATTTCCACTTCGCCGGTTTCCGTGTCGACCGCTACTTCCGCACAAGTGGCGGAGTCACCGTTGCAGTTACAGGCGCTTCCCACAGCCACACCTCCCACTGAACGGCTTCTCAGGCTCGGCGACCAGCCGTTGCCCACCCCGGCCGTCGGAGGCGCGCTGGACATCACTTCCCGGAACGAAAGCTTCCTCGTAACGTCGTTTTTAAGAAATACCTCGCTGTTTTTGGTATCCAGATGCTCGACAGTCGAATCGCGGAATGGCACCCGGGTGACGGCAAAATTTAACACCTTGGTACGCAGGTCCAAGGCGGCGTTGTAGAAAGCCGCCCCTGCCGAGGGCGTGAATGTAGAGCCAGCCTGCATACCGGCATCCAGCGTGGCGTCGGTATTGCCCCACTCTCCCACCCCTACATCTTCGTATTTCATGCCGAGGGTCTCGGCGGCGATATGACAGCAGACCGTCGCTCCACCCTCGCTGCCGCGGGCGCCCCCCATGTTAATAAGCGCCCGGCCGTCGGGAGTCATCAATATCGTAGCCCCCCGGCTTGCCCCGCTGACCGTGCCGTGGCTGTCGATATGCCCGGTGATAGCGATTCCGTGCAGCCTGCCGTCCTCCAGCGTTTTAGCCCCCGCAGCGTGATATTTGTCTTTATATCCGCTGTTTCCGCACACCCAATCGAAACACTCTTCCAGCGCCGTGCCGCCCCACACCTGGAAAGGCGGGTCCTGGTCCGGGGCATCGAAAGGCCGCATGTTCTTGCGGCGCAACTGGTATGGGTCTATCCCCAGTTTCTGTGCCAGCTTGTCCAGTGCCGCGTCGTAGTTGACGGCTCCCGGAGGGTCGTTAACACAGCGCCAGAAACCGCGCGGAGGCGAATTGGTACTCACTACTGTGACCTGGAAAGAGGCAGCAGGGCATTTGTAAGTAGTGCGCAGCCCGAAATGTACGTTGGCAATGGGGGCCGCAGCATTGCGCCCGCCGTCACCCCAGAACCTGGCATCGATAGCAGTGAGCGTGCCGTCTTTTCTGGCACCGAATTTGATCGATGATTTGACCGAAAACTGGCGCGTATTGACCAGCACGTTATCGTGGCGGCTCTCGATAAAATGTACCGGCGCGCCCCCCGCCGCTCTGGACATCACCGCGGCAATGACGGCGGCATTGGCGCTGTTTTTATCGCCGTGGCCGCAGCCTGTGAAATGCGTGAAGGCATGGACATGATTCCCCGGCATGCCCAGGGAATTAACGAAGGTGTTTTTAGCGTTGTGAATGTGCTGCGAAGGCACCCAGAAATACACGTGCTCACCCACCCACCACGCCACGGACTGATGCGGCTCGATAGTATTGTGCTGATAACTCGCGGACCACGGCTGGACCGCCTCCAGCACGATATCGGCGCTGGACATTCCAGCACTAACATCGCCGCGAGTCAGGTTGGTAACCAGACGGGTATTGGTCCCCGGAATAATGTCTGACAGGACAGCGCCATTTTTCATAGCCTCATCCGGGTCCAGTACAAAAGGAGAAACCTGATATTCCACCTTGATGAGGCGGGCGGCGCGCACAGCGGTATTCGGGTCGTCGGCCACCACCCCGGCCACTTCCTGTCCCCAGAAATAAATGGCATCCATCCATATAGGACACTCACCGTGAGTGATAACGGCCTTAACGCCAGGTTCGGCCAGAGCCCGGGAGGCATCTATGTTTTTTATCTTACCATGAGCGATATTTGCCAGCTTGAGCGCGCCGTACAGCTTCGTCACGGGGAGACGGTCACCCGCGAAATCGGCTTTGCCGGTCACGATGTACGCGCCATGCTGGTCGTGATTACCCGGGTTTCCCAAGATACTGAGCGGCGTGATGTCCGTCATATGCCGCCCGCCACCGCTTCGATAGTCTTTTTGAAATTACCGCAGGTGCAGATATGTCCGGCGAGAGCCTGGCGCACGTCTTCAACGCCGGGTTTCGCATTGACTGCTAAAAGCCCCTGGGCGGCCATGATGAACCCCGGAGTGCAAAATCCGCACTGGAAAGCCTCATTATCGTAAAATTTTTGCTGGACAGGGCTCAGCTTGATGCCATCCGAAAGCCCTTCTATGGTCTGGATTTTCATGCCTCCGCACTCCACGGCCAGCATAATGCATGAAAACATGGCAACCCCGTCGACGAGGACGGTGCAGGCCCCGCAGGCTCCCATGTCGCAGCCTACCTTAGTCCCGAAAAGCCCCAGCTTGTCCCGCAGCACAAAAGCCAGCGTCCAGTCCGGCCGTACCTGTAGCAGGTAATCGATGCCATTGATATTCAGGCCGGTAAGCTGGTCGGCTGTCAAATTGCCGGCCAGCGGATGTGCTGAAATAAAGTGGGCCTGAACTTCTTCCAGGCTGGTAAATTCCTGCCCGCAGATGGGACAAACGAAGACGCTGGTCGTGACGGCGGGGATAGTCTTCTGGCCGCATCCGGTGGTTGAGATGATGCCAAGAGAGCCGGCGGCAACTCCGCCTACAAGCAGCCCCGTATTCTTCAGAAAGTCTCTTCTGGAGATTCCGCCTGCATCTTTGATTTCTTCTGGCATAAACACTTACCACCGGATGAGAGCGATTTGGAATCCTGCATGTGTGAGCCGCTATAAATAATTATAAGGCGCGAGCATAAAAAACACAAAAGCGAGACATCCCGGAGGAAGGTCAATTACCTCTTCATGTTCACGAATTGAAGCGGGACGTCGTAATCCTGGGCGCGCAACAGCCCCATGAGTTCCTGCAGGTCGTCTATCTGCTTGCCCGTAACGCGTATCTGGTCATCCTGGATGGCAGCCTGCACTTTGAGCCCGCTGGCCTTGATGAACTTCACTATCTTCTGGGCCGTCTCCCTAGAGATGCCCTCTTTAATATTGACATCTCGCTTGGCTGTCCCATGAGCGGCCGGCTCTATCTTTTGAGGGTCGAGTATCTTCGGGTCCAGCTTGAGCCTGGTGCATTGCCCGATAAGGCTATCGGTAATGGCCTTGACCTTCATCTCCTCGCCGCTGGATATATGGATAAGCTTGTCTTTATGGTTTAAGGAGATCTCCGACACGATGTTCCTGAAATCATAGCGCGTGGCTATTTCTCTCTTTACGTTATTGATGGCATTATCAAGCGCCTGCATGTCCACGGTGCTCACGATGTCGAGTGATGGCACGCTGTCCCCTCCTGTATTTAAGATGATGTAGATTTTAACACAAAGCTGGAAAAGAGAGCCGTTCACCATGATTCCTTTTATGGAGACGGCGATGCGATGAACTATTTACTCGTTTTTCTCTCTTTTATCAGAGCCATCAGCGCCACCAGCCCGCGCATTATCTCCTCAGGCGTGGGCGGATTGCCAGGGATCTTAACGTCAACGGGCAAGACCTTGTCCGCCCCTCCCAGCACGGCATAGCTTCCTTTCAGGATGCCCACGCCGCAGGCATCGTCGCCGACGGCGACCACCAGTCCCGGCTGCGGCATGGCATCGTACGTCTTTTTCACCGCCTCCGCCATGGCGAGCGTGACCGCCCCCGTAATGGCAATGACATCGGCGTGGCGCGGCGAAGCCACGAAAGTTATACCGAAACGTTCGACATCGTAATAAGGGGTGGAAAGGTTATTGAGTTCTATCTCGGCGGCGTTGTCGCTGCCAGAGTCCAGTTCACGGATGGCCAGGCTGCGCCCCAGGGCGGCATCGATATCCCGCTTGAGCCGGATGCCGAGCGCCTCGAAATCAGCATCCTGAAGCTGGATGGCGGCGGCCTTTTTCTTCCTGAATACATTTTTGAGTAGCGTGAAGATCATGCGCATCCCTACAGGTCGTTCCCCGCGTAGGATAGATTCAAGCTCTTGTTGATCACGGGGAAATCGGCCACTATATTGCCCATAACAGCGTGCTCGATTACCGGCCAGTTGCAGAAGGAAGCTGTACGCACCTTGTAGCGTTCGATGCGCCCGTTTTTCATATAGATCCAGTGCAGGTTCTGCCCGCGTGCGGCTTCAACCATGGCCATCCCATAACCATCTCTTGCTTTACATTCCAGGTAGACAGGGCCACCCCTCATCTGGTGAGCACGTCCTGAATTAACCTGATGGAATTTTTTATCTCATCGGCCTTCACGTAAAACCGCGCCAGCACATCGCCGCTCTCTTTGACGTATTCCTCGACACGCAGTTCTCTGTAAATACCGTAGGGATGGTCGAGACGGGTATCCACTGGGGCGCCGCAGGCACGCGCTGTCGGGCCGCTCAGGTTGAGCGGTACTACCAGGTCTTTGCGGATAACTCCTGTGGTCTCGAATCGGTCAATAACCCAGCCCGAAGCGTTTATGTCTGACACAGCCTCTTCCAAGCGGCCCACAAAATCATTGGTGTAGGCCCCCAGCCCGGCCAGCCTGGACTGAGCTATATCGCGTTTCAACCCGCCCGGTATGATAATCCTCTTGGAAAAACGGGAACCTGTCAGGTGAGCGTTCTGGCGCAGCACTTCCTCCCTCAAGTTGAAAAAGGGCGCGGCTCCCAGCGGATAAGCCACGTCCAGCACCATGCCGGCCAGGTCTCCCAAGTGTGAATAAACACGCTCCAGTTCCAGCAACACTGTACGCAGTTGCCATGCCCGTAGCGGCACCGTTACTCCACATATTTCTTCAACCGCCATGGCGAAGGCCGTGGCATTGGCCGCGCTCTCATCCCCGCTTACCGCTTCGGCAATGGCTACGCACTCCGCAGGAGTTTTGCCTTCAGCCAGTTTCTCCAGCCCCCGGTGCTTGTAGAAATGACGAATCTCCAGGTTGAAGATGGTCTCGCCGATAACGCTGAAACGGAAATGCCCCGGTTCGATGATACCGGCATGCACCGGCCCGACAGGTATCTGGTAAACCCCCTCGCCGGAACACTCGCGGAAAACGTACTCATCCTTTGATGGCTTGGATAAATCCAGCGCGAGTGGCTTATTCCTGAACGATTTTAAGAGAGGATGGAAGCCGTCGGGATAGACCTCATGCAGGAAAAGTCGGCGTTTATCGAAAGCACGGTCAAACTCGATCCCGAAGCCATCGGCGATTTCACGCTCGAAATAGCAGGCGTTGGGGAAATGCTCGGCTATGGAGATTGCCCGTCTTTCTTTGAGCGCTACAACGAGCGTCATGAGTTGTGCAGCGCCGCGCCGTTCGAAGACGTAAAGCAGGTTCGCCCCTTCGCCTTCGAAGTTTTCTACCGCGAAGAGGGCGATAAGGACAACACCTTTCTCTTCTAGAGCAATCATTATGTCGAGTACTGATTTTTGGCCGACCCTCAGATAGGCAACACCGCCCTGAGCCTCCGGCATATTCCTGACAAGCAGCTCAGCTTTGAATGTCTTTTTGAGCTCGTCAATTATAGTTTGCATGTATTACATCCCCAGGGAGGTTACGATTCTGCCCAGAGTATCATTCAGCCACCCCGGCACATACAATCCGAGGATGAGCAGCATTGCCAGGGTAATTATGATTGGAAGCTTCATGCTGAGGGGCGTGTGGAACGCCGGTATCTGCCCGCCGCCGTCCTGGCTGAACATGCGGATAAAAAAGTAAGCCAGTCCGATGGCCGCCAGTAACAGAAAAAAGAGAGTAGCCACGAGCATAAAAAGCGATTCCCCCGCCAGCACTCCCAGGATATTCCATTTCGCCAGGAACACGGGGAACAGCGGAGTCCCGATGGCGGCTGCGCTCCCCAGTATCAACCCCCAGATGGCCAGCGGCTGAAGCTTAAAAGCATCCCTCGCGGCAAAATATTTATTGCTCTGGTATTGCCGGTGGAATATGCCGGCACAGAAAAAGAGTAGCGATTTCACCAGCGAGTACCCCAGCGTATAGAACAGCGCCCAGTACAGGGCTACCGGTGAACCCAGGCCGATGGCTATCAGTAAAAGCCCGGCGCTTTCCACCCCCGAAAAAGCGATGATCTTCTTGGTATTGGTGCGTTTGAGCATGCTGAAGCCGGCTACGGCGATGCTGAGCGTCCCGAAAATGGATAAGAACACCATGAGGTGCGTCCCTGTGCCTGTCGCTTGTCCTATAGCATAGAGGCGCAGTACGGCGTAGATTCCCAGGTTCAGCACAGTTCCTGAAACGACCGCCACGGCAGAAGGAGCCCGCACATAAGCCGTGGGTACCCACGTGTGAAAAGGCGCTACGCCTGCCTTGGCGGCAAATCCCAGGAACAGGAAAACGAACGCCAAAAAGAACAGGTGCGGGTCCATCCGAGACGCCGCAGCGAAAAGTGCGGTCCAGTTCAGGCTGCCGCCCGGGATGACGCTACGGCTCACGGCATAGAGGAGAATGATGCCGATAAAGGAAAAAAGCATGGTCGTCGAGGCCACGAAGACGTATTTCAGGGCGGCTATGATATTCTCCCTGGCTTTGAGTGTGACTATCAGAGCCGCCGAGAAGAGCGTGCTGAGCTCGGCGAATATCCACAGCAGCGCCAGGTTATTGGAGGCAAACGCCAGCACGGTCACCAGCTCGAGCAAACAGAAAGTGGCGTAAAAAAGCCGCAGGATGGAGCTATCAAGTTCCCCCGACCTGACCAGGTTGGGAACATAACCCCGGGCATAAACCGCCGCCAGCAGGAAAATAAGGCTGGTGATAAGTATTTCGTAAAGCGAGAGTGAGTCAATGTAAAAATATTCCCCGTGGAAAAAGTTCAGCGGTAATTTTAAAGAGGCGGCCGCCCAGATAGTCGCGCCCAGATATACCGCCGCCTGCAGGATGGCTAACAGGTTGAGGAAACGGTTGTCCTGCCCCGGTCCGCGCTTACCCAGGGCAGCGAATAAGACAACCAGCACCAAGGGCACGACAAGGTAGACCAAGGCTAAGTAGTTCTGCATCTAGTCCTCGAAACTCAACCCCAGTTGCGTCAGCTTGCGGTGGAAAGCCTCGATGCTGGAATCGATGCCGAAAGCCATAATGGTCGACAGCACGATCAGCATCAGCAGGTCGATTACAATGAGCACTTCGATTATGAACGGCATCTCGGCGATAAAAAGCCCGAAAAGCAGCACGCCGTTCTCCATGGTCAAATATCCCACAATCTTGCTGACGACCTTCTGGCGGCTGAATATCACCATCATGCCTATCAACGCCAGCGACACCCCGATCACCCCGCCCAGGAAGAATAGGCGGTCGCTGAAAAGCTGTCCCGCCACATTGGAGAATGATGTGTAAACAATAAAAAACAGCACCGCACTGAGAAATATGGAGCTGGCGGGCGTCAGGTAGCGGAACTGCAGGTCGCGCTTCACCGGCATTACGACCAGGGTGCGGCGCAGGAAAGCGGGAATTACTAAAGCCTTGATGACCAAGGTCAAGAGGGCAATGAACAGAAGACTGAGAGTTCCGTGCTGGATATACAAGATCAAGGCAATCAGCGCCAGGATAATAGACTGCATGGTATAGATGGTGAACAGTGAGCGCAGCGTACGCTGGGTGATGATAAAGGCCGCCGTTCCCAGTATAAGCACGAAAAATATTTCTATGACATCGCCGGTAAAATTCGTATTAATCATGTCAGCAACTCAAAAACTATCGTAATGAATGAGAGAAAAAGACCTAACACAACGAAATCGGGCAAGCGGAAAAAGCGTATCTTGGCCAGCAGGGATTCGAATACGCCAACCGTAATCGCCAGGATTCCCATTTTTACCATCATGGTTCCGCCTGCAAGCAGTAATGCCGGAATGCCGGTTCCCGTGGATAATCCCCAGGGGAATATGACGTTGATAAACAGCGCCATCAGTACAGTCTGCCTAACTCCGGACGAAAGCTCCGACAAAGCCAGTTTCGGGCCGCTCTGCTCCAAGATCATAGCCTCATGGATCATGGTAAGTTCCAGATGCGTTTCCGGGTTGTCCACCGGCACGCGTGCAGATTCTACGATAATAATTATGAAAAGGGATATGCCCACCAGGATCAGCGTGGGGTAGCTGAAGATTGACCCGGCCAGCAGCGAACTGAACATCTGGGGAATACTGGTCGATTTCAGCACAAAGGCCAGTGCGGCGCAGGATGTGATGGTTGCCGGCTCGATTATGGACGAGACCGTCATCTCGCGCGAGCTCCCCATGCCCCCGAAAGTGCTGCCGGCGTCCAGCCCGCCCAGCACCATGAAAAATTTGGCCGTTATCATCAGATAAAAGAAAAGTATGATGTTTCCGAACCATGCCGTCTCGGGTATGAACAGCATGGGCACAAAAAGGGAAGCTGTCAGCATAAAGGCTATCCCCAGGTACGGGCTGAGCCGCATTATGAAAGACGAGTCTGAAGAATAGACTATTTCTTTGTGAAAAAGCTTGCGCAGCTGATAATATTGCTGCAGCAGAGGGGGGCCGGGCCGGCCCTGAATCAAAGCTTTTACCTTTTTTATCAAACCGAGTAGCAAAGGCGCAAGCGCCAGCGCAAAAAGCGGGTTCAGGATAGCGTAAAGTAAGCCATTCCCGTTCATAGCCACCACCCCACGCCCAGTATGACAATGACGACAGCGATAAAGGCGTAAAGAATGAGCGCGTCCATATCCACATTATGTAAATTCGATATGTACCCGGCAATACGCATGACGAAGCGCGCCACCGGGAGATAAATGCGCTCTTCGAAAAACTTGAGTGTGATTATTTCACCGCTGCTGCGCCTGGGAATAGCCTTGAATTTGTCGCTGAATTCGCGGTGCGATATCTTTTTTGTGCGGAAGATGGTCTTGAAAACCGTAACAATTGGTTCCGAAAAGCCGGTGGCGGTGTACTCCATGCGCCCGTCTGGAGGGGAATGCCGCAGCCCCACGTCTCTGTTTTGCGCACCGGGGCTCTAACCAAACGCACCAGAATTACTGTCAGAGCTGTTATAACGGCCAGAACAATGCCGACCGGTAGCATATCGGGTATAGGCAAATCCGTTCTCACTCTGGAGATAATCTGGTGGGAAAACACTCCCAGCCCCACGCACAATGCCGCCAGTATCCCGGGCGCGAAGATCATGGCAAAGGGAACCTCCCTGGCATTCTTAGCATCCTCCGAACGCGGCCTCGCCAGAAAAATGGTCCCGAAGGCTTTTGCAAAGCATGCCGCCGCTAGCGCGCTGGTAAGGGCAAGCACCGCCAGGCCTGTAACGAGCAGCGCCTCCAGCAAGGGGCGGTTCAGAGCGAAAGAACCCAGATAAGCCTGGAAAAGCATTATCTCGCTGGCGAAGCCGTTGAGAGGAGGCAGTGCGGAGATGGCACAGGCGCCCAGAAGAAAAAGAGATGCCGTCCGGGGCATTGTTTTTACCAGGCCGCCCATTTTCTCGATGTTGCGCGTGCCGGTCACTTGGACCACGGAACCGGCGGTCATGAACAACAGACTCTTAAATATGGCATGGTTGAGTGTATGGAACAGCGCCCCGTAAAGAGAAAGAGAGGCGAGTACATCGAACCCGTTTACCACAAAGATGATGTACAAGCCCAGCCCGAGCACGATGATGCCTATGTTCTCGATGCTGTGATAAGCCAGCAGCTTCTTGATGTCGTGTTCTTTAAGCGCATAGATGACGCCCAGAACTGCCGAAATACTGCCGAAAATGAGCAGTAATATGCCCCACCACAGTTCGGGCCTGAACACATCGAGGATAAAGCGCACCAGACCGTATATGGCCACCTTGATCATCACACCCGACATCAGCGCCGATACATTTGAAGGGCTGGCGGAATGGGCGTAAGGCAGCCATTTGTGGAAGGGAATAATGCCCGCCTTGGTGCCGAAACCTACGAACAGCGAGACGAAAACCAGACCCTTACCCCACTCGGGTATCCCGGAGGCGAAACTGATGTCGAAAGAGCCGGTGAACCTGTACACCAGCAGAAAGGCCGTGAAAAGAAAGAGCGTCCCCAGCTGCGTCATGGCGAAATAGAACAGGCCGGCTTTTTGCGTCTCGGTTTTTTCTCGGTCGAACATGACCAGAAGGAAGGATGAGAGCGACATAAGTTCCCAGAAGAATAGAAACCCGAACGTGCTGGCGGAGGTTACCACCAGCATCATGGTCAGTATGAAAAAAGCCAGCAGGGCGGCAAGGATCTGTACCCGTGCCGACCCGGCGTAGTGCTCGATGTAGCTCATGGAGTAGATTACGGCGCAGGTGGAAACCACGCCGATGACGATAACGAAAAAGCTGGACAACTTATCCAGATGGAACGCAAGCGCCAGCAATGGTGTGATATGAAACAGGTTGAAATTCAGGTCAAGCGAATGCAGGATGGCATACAGAGCCGAAGCTGTCATTGCCGCTACTCCGGCCAGCAGCAGCCACAGAGCCACTTGTCTGACGAAGCGTACCGGTCGGAATAGTACAACCAGCGGCAACAGGGCAGCGCCAAGACACAGAGTCCCGCCCACCCGGAATAATGTTTGAACCACAGCCCTGAGTCCCTAACCCCTCACTGGAAAAATCAGGGAAGTCTTTGCTGGACTTCCCTTTATCATCTTAAGATTGTCGTTTCTCGGTACAAGTTAAAGATTTTAGTCCAAGTCGGTTCTCCTGTCAAACGGACTGGATAGAAATTATTCATATTCCCTCCCTGCCGAGTATTGAATGTGGTTCAATCTGCGAGTACAATGGCACAGAATCAAAAGGAGGTTTGCATGAAGAAGTACCTCGCTGAACTGGTTGGCACCATGGCTCTGGTTCTGGTGGGCTGCGGCAGCGCCGTCATCGCCGGCCAGTATATCGGTGTCCTGGGCGTGGCGCTGACGTTCGGTCTAACCATACTGGCGCTCGTATATACAATAGGACCCATCTCCGGTTGTCACATCAACCCGGCGGTAACGCTGGCCATGTGGCTGAATGGCAAAATAAATGGCAAGGACTCCGGGTATTACATCCTGTTCCAGTGTGTAGGGGCTTTTGTCGGAGCCGCCCTACTCCTGGGCATTGCCAGCGGCAATGCCAGCTACTCCATCACAGGCACGGGGCTCGGCCTGAACGGCTTCGGCGAGAGTTCCCCCGGCGGATATACTCTTCTCTCTGGTTTTTACGCCGAGGTGGTTTTCACCTTTCTTTTCGTACTCGTAGTATTAGGCTCCATTCATAAAAATGCCCCCAAAGGCTTCGCCGGTCTGGCCATTGGCTTCGCTCTGGCCTTCGTTCATCTGGTGAGCATCCCCATCACCGGCACATCGGTCAACCCGGCGCGCAGTATCGGCCCGGCGCTGGTGGCTGCCCTGCGCGAGTGGAGCGTATCGCCTCTGGCAGGTCTCTGGCTTTTCATAGTAGCCCCGCTATTGGGAGCAATTGTGGCTGCCGTTTTGTGGAAGTACATGTTCGAAGAGCGGGCGGTTGCGCCGGAGGTCATTTCCCCAGATTTGCCTGCAGGTCAATAAAAGACAGCAGACGTTCGCGGCTGATAAGCCCGACCACCTTGTTGTCCTGCACCACCGGTACTTGAGACGCGTCTTCCTCGGTCATGATGGCCAGGACTTTGGTCAGGTCGTCGGATGGGCTCACCCATTTGAGTTTCGCGAGCGGCGTCATAATCTGCGCCGCTGTCTTATCTTACGGCGGCATGACGCTCATAGCATCGTTGAGTCTGGCTTTCCTGCTCCTGCGCTACCGCGAAGCCCGCCGCAACCTGCCTGATGCCGCGGTTTGACATCTACTCCGTTTAAAAGATTTTATATTAATTTAATGTTTTCGCATTCAAATGTGATGATTTCGATATACAACTTCTGATAGAATTCTTGATTACAAGTTGCACGGGATTTCGGGAGCAATTATTGGCATATCCAATTTCAGGGCGGTTTAGGGGCGATGAGAGCGTAATAATTTGATTGCAAACAAAAACGGCAAAAAGCGCGTTTTATTGATTGACGACGAAGAGCGTATTGTTAACTTCCTTGCCTTAAAGCTGAAGGTATCGGGTTATGAGGTGTTCTGCGCCGGCGAAGGGGAAAAAGGGCTTGAGCTGGCGAAGACAGCCGAACCCGACATCATGTTGCTGGACATCATCATGCCGGGCATCGACGGTCTTGAGGTTTTGCGCAGGCTGCGCCAATTCTCGAACATGCCGGTGATAGTTCTGAGCGCCAAGGATCACATCTCTGAAGAGATACTGGAGCTAGGAGCTAACGGCTTCATGAGCAAGCCGTTCAACCCCGACGATCTGGTAGCCAAGATCAAGACGCTCCTACAGCCAGGCTGTCCCTGTAATTAGCCGGCCCAGATCCTGTGCCATTGCAAAAAAAAGGGGAGGATTTTAAAATCCTCCCCTTTGATTTATCTGGATTTGCCTGGTTTCAGGCCGCTCGGGAGAAGACGCGCCTTCTTTCACCACTGAAGGGTCTGCTTGAGGAGGTCGGTGCCCCGAAACGGCGTGTTGGGCGCTTCTCAAGTTCGATTTTAGGAGCCACAACAGCATAGTCGAAGCCGGGCAGCGTGCGCCGTTCAATCTTCTTATTTAGAATGCGTTCGACAGCTCGTACCATCTCGCCGTCTTCGGGGCTGACGAAGGTAAAGGCCTCGCCCGTCTTATCTACGCGCCCGGTGCGTCCGATGCGGTGCGTGTAGGCATCAGCCGTGTCCGGCATGTCGTAGTTGATTACGTGCGAGATGCTCAGCACGTCTATGCCGCGGGAGGCGATGTCGGTTGCCACCATAATCTTTGATCTCCCTGCGCGGAAGCTGTCGATGGCGGCCTGCCTCCTCGCCTGCGCCAGGTTGCCTTGAAGCGAGGTGACGTTGAAGCCGGCTCTCTTAAGGTGCTCGGCTACCTTCTCCGCCCTATGCTTGGTGCGCGTGAATACAACCACCGATTCCGTCTCCACCTGTCGCAACAGCTCGGTGAGAAGGGCATTTTTCAGGTGCTGCTTGACCGGGTAGAGGGCGTGCGATACGCTGGAAGCCGGGGCTGCGTGGCCTATCTGGACGGTGACCGGCTCGTGCAGGTAAGCCTGTATCAAGCCGCGCACGTCGGCCGGCATGGTGGCCGAGAATAACAGCGTCTGCCGCTTATCCGGCAGGCACTTCAAAATTTGCTTGATATCGGGCAGGAAGCCCATGTCGAACATGCGGTCGGCCTCGTCGATGACGAGGAGTTCGACGCTGGACAGGTCTATGCTGCCCTGCCAGATATGGTCCAGCAACCGTCCGGGACAGGCTACAGCGACGTCAACTCCGTCGCGCAGGTTGCGCACCTGCAGCGACATGCCGACGCCGCCGTAAAGCGATATGCCGCGGATGCCGGTTTTGCGTCCCAGCGAGGCAATGCACTCATTGGTCTGCTCGGCCAGTTCGCGCGTCGGGGAGATAACGAGAGAACGGATGTTGCCGCGCTTGTGCGCCACCAGCCTCTGCAGCATGGGCAGCACGAAGGCGGCGGTCTTGCCGGTGCCCGTCTGGGCCAGTCCGATGACATCCTTGCCCGCCAGGGCATGCGGCAGGGCCTGTGCCTGTATCGGCGTGGGAGTGGTGTAACCCGACAGCCTGACCCCGCCCATAACGCTAGGAAGCAGACCGAAGGACTCGAACGACCCGGCCGTAATGCTTTCCGGGGGCAGAGCGGACAGGGGCTCCAGCGCTTCCGTGTTTACAACAGCGCGCCGGGGATTGTTGATTTTATCGCGGCACTCCGGGCAGCGCTTGGGCTCTCTGAAAAAACCCTTGACCTTGAAAAATTCCTGTTCCTTGATACTGAAGATGAAACTCGTTCCGCAATCGGAACACTGGATAGACTTGTCCTGAAAACTCAATATGACCTCTCTCTAAAGATGATAATTTTAGTTGGAGTTCGGGTCAGTGGTGTCATGAGGAAACTCTGAGGAGATTCAACGCAGATTGCACAGCCAAAACTTGAACTAATAGCCCATTATATCACACATGCTTTGCGTTATGCAAACTTGCGTGCCTGAGGCCTGAATGCATCTCATCTCCCTCCCTGGAAGGGAGGGATTAAGGGAGAGTCTTAACGGATAGAGGAATCTTGCTCAGCCATTTATTAAGGGGATGGGCGACCGTCGTCAGACGCATTCGCCGCCTTATTAAAATTTCCTCTCCCTTGAGGGGAGAGGATTAGGTGAGGGTGATACCTTAAAATAAAGATGAGTGCCGTGGGCTATTCGTCGGAATCCTCGCGCCCGGGCGACTTCCGGTCGCGCAGGCGTATGGTCTCGGTAAGAATCTTCTTGCGCAGGCGGATATTTTGGGGCGTGACCTCGACCAGCTCGTCTTTATTGATGAAATCGATGGACTGCTCCAGGCTCATGATGATGGGCGGCGTCAGCTTGACCGCTATGTCGGAGGTCGAGGAGCGTATGTTGGTCTTCTTCTTTTCCTTGCACACGTTCATGGCGATGTCAGTGGTGCGCGGATTGGTGCCGATTATCATGCCTTCGTACACCTGCGTACCAGGCCCGACGAATGTAAGGCCGCGCCCCTGGGCGTTGTTCAGCCCGTAAGCGACCGCTTCCCCCTGCTCGGAGGAGACGATCACGCCCTGCCTGGGAGAGACAATATCTTTTCTCCACGGCTCGTATCCCGTGAAAATGCTGTTCATGACGCCCTCGCCGCGCGTGGCGGTGATGAAGGCGCTGCGAAAGCCTATAAGCCCCTTGGTGGGGATGCGGAACTCCAGGTGCACGTTGTTCTGGCCGTCGTTGTGCATGTCGCGCATCTCGGCCTGGCGCTTGCCCAGCATCTCGGTGACCGCGCCGATATATTCGGAGCGGATGTCTATGCTTAAAAGCTCCACCGGCTCCATCAGCTTGCCGTCGATGGTCTTGGTGATGGCCTCGGGTTTGGACACCTGGAACTCGAAGCCCTCGCGGCGCATGGTCTCGATGAGCACAGCCAGGTGCAGCTCGCCGCGCCCCTTGATGAGGAACGTGTCCGGTGAATCGGTGTCGCTCACGCGCAGGCTCAGGTTGACCTCGAGTTCCTTGTAGAGCCGCTCGCGCAGTTGTCTGGTCGTGGAAAACTTGCCCTCGCGCCCGGAGAACGGAGATGTGTTCACGGCGATGGTCATTTCCACCGTGGGCTCGCCGATCTCGATGCGCGGCAGGGCTTCGGGTTTATCCGGGCTGGCGAGGGTGTCGCCGATGTTGGCCTCTGAGACCCCCGTCACCGCCACGATATCGCCGGCATCGGCCTCGTTCACCTCGATGCGCTTTAAACCCATGTAAGTGAGCACCTCGGCGATTTCGAACGACCTCTGGCTGCCGTCGGCATAGAGGCAGACGGCGCGGTTCTTGGGCGCGATCTTGCCGCGGAATATTCTGCCGATGCAAATTTTGCCCTTGTGCGTGTCGTAGTCCAGGTTGGAAATCAGCATCTGGAAAGGGCCTTCCTCGATGCGCGGCGGCGGAATCTTGTCGATGATGGTCTCGAACAGGGCGCTGGCGTCCGTGCCGGCGCTTAGGTACGGCTTGGTGACCACGATGCCCTGCCGGCCGCTGGCGTACAGCACCGGGAAATCGAGCTGGTCCTCGGTGGTGGCCAGCTCCATGAAGAGGTCCTGAGTCAGCTTGAAGACCTCGTCAATGCGGGCGTTCTCGCGGTCTATCTTGTTGATGACCACGATGGGCTTGAGGCCGTTCTTGAGCGCCTGTTTCAGCACGTACTTGGTCTGCGGCATGGGGCCTTCCACCGCGTCCACCATGAGGAGGCAGCCGTCCGCCATGCTGATGACGCGTTCTACCTCGCCGCTGAAGTCGGCGTGTCCGGGGGTGTCGATGATGTTTATCTTGACGCCTTTATACGTCACCGCCGTATTCTTGGCCATGATGGTGATGCCGCGCTCGCGCTCCTGGGGATTGGAGTCCATGATGCAGTCGGTCACCGCCTGGTTCTCGCGGAAGATGTGGCTCTGCTTCAAGAGGGCGTCCACCATGGTGGTCTTGCCGTGGTCCACGTGGGCGATGATGGCGATATTCCTTATGTCATTTCGATATTTCATTTAGCTTGAAAACCTGCCTTTGTAAAACTTAGCCTGCTGACGGCACAATTATCTAATGGGCATAATGGAGTGATTGAAAGATAAACTGAGTGCCGGAACGGTCAGGCGCTCTGCCGCGAGGCAGAGGCTGGACGAGGTGTTACCTGAATCTGAAACGGTGTAGATAGTTCACTTGTATCAATTACTCTTTATGTAATTATACGTGAGCGGGGGCAATCCTGCAAACCTGTTGTCATGCTGGATGCCATGATGGATGGCCGAAGCATCTGGGGTGGGGTATCTTCTCGCCCTCGACGGGAGAGATAAGAGTGAGGGTGAGAGCCGGAAAGTCTACCCCTCACCCATTCGGCTTCGCTCAGGGCAGGCTCTTAGTCCTCTCCCCCAAGGGGCGAGGAAAATGAGCTGCTCCGATTCGTTTTCGTTTTTTGGAGGGGCCTCTTTTCGGGAAACGAAGATTTAACATTTAGCCATCTATGACGCCTGGACGTCGAACACTTGAAACGACGATTCGTTTCGAATTTAGCCTTGATTCGTTTCCTGAGCCTCACGCATGATCTCGTCGTTGCTGATGTTTCGTTCCTCGGCCCAGGCAGCGAACTCCCGGTCGAAATCGGCGGTCAGGGGTATTGGTTCCGCTTTTTCAGGCACGGGGTGGAACGAATGGGATTCCAATAGACCCTTTCTTTCGAGTTCGAGCAGGTCCTCCATCAGCCACTTGTAAATGACGAGCCGGCTA
>QZJY01000002.1 GCA_003597995.1 Dehalococcoidia bacterium | reverse complement strand
CTACCTTATATCGCCATCGCGACATTCACCCACGTGCAAGCACGTGGGTCCCTGCCCTTCGGGTCGGCCTGGATTGTCGGGTCAAGCCCGACAATGACATGAATAAGACAAAATTTCCGCCCGAGAGAATCCGCAATTTCCTCTCCCGCCGTGGGAGAGGCCAAGTGAGGGGGTCAGAGGCTCTCTAATCGTAGGGGCAGATTTAAAACCCGCCCGCCTGCATCTCCGGGTGCCGTAGGGGCACAGCATGCTGTGCCCTCTCATGTTGAATGAGCCCGATTTATCCTCAAATCCTTCTTTGTGATATTATTATAAAACTCATTTTAGCCTCTGAAAGGACACTATGGGTAAAACATTAGCCGAAAAAATACTCAGCCAGAAGCTGGGCCGCGACGTCAGCGCCGGTGAGATAGTGGTCAGCCCGGTTGACCTCGCCTTCGTGCAGGACACCACCGGCCCCCTCACCGTGCGCGAGTACCAGGGCAGCGGCTTCAAAGAGCTGGCCGACAAGCGCCGCACCGTGCTGTTCCTCGACCACGCCGCCCCCTCCCCCAACGCCCAGCTCTCCACCGACCATATCCTGATGCGCGGCTTTGCTAAAGAGAGCGGCTGCGTGATTTCGGACGTGGGCGCGGGCGTGTGCCACCAGATAGTGGCCGAATCCATGGCGCGCCCCGGCGACATCATCGTGGGCGCCGATTCGCATACCGTGACCGCGGGTGCTCTTAGCGCCTTCGCCACCGGCATGGGCTCCTCCGACGTGGCCGTGGCCTTCGCCCTGGGCAAGACCTGGTTCCGCGTGCCGGAGACTATCAGGATAGACGTCAAAAACAAGTTCCCGCAGTTCGTCACCGCCAAGGACCTCATCCTGCACCTCATCGGCATGATAGGCGCGGACGGGGCCACCTATAAATCGCTGGAGTTCGGCGGCAAGGCCGTAGACAGCATGTCCATGTCGGGCCGCCTCACCATCGCCAACATGGCCGTAGAGGCCGGGGCCAAGCTGGGACTCTTCCCCTCGGATATGACGACGGAAAAGCACCTGCGCGAATTGGGCAGAGCGGAGCAGTACCGCTCCATCTCGCCGGACAAGGATGCCGTTTATGAGAAGACCATCGAGATAGACGCCGCCGCGCTGGAGCCGACCGTCTCACGCCCGCACACGGTGGACAACACCGTGCTGGCCAAAGACCTGAAAGGCGTCAGGATTCATCAGGTTTTCCTGGGCACCTGCACCAACGGCCGGCTGGAGGATTTCGCGCTGGCCGCCAGCATCCTCAGGAACAAGAAAATCAGCCCCGACACCCGGCTGGTGGTAGCGCCCGCTTCCAAGCGAGTTCTCTTGCAGGCCATGGACGCGGGATATATGCGCATCTTCATCGAGGCCGGAGGCTCTGTTCTGCCGCCCGGCTGCGGGGCCTGCATGGGCCTGCACCAGGGCATCCTGGGCGACGGCGAGGCCTGCCTCTCCACCGCCAACCGCAACTTCAAAGGCCGCATGGGCAACCCCAACTCCTTCGTCTATCTGGCCAGCCCGGCCACCGCCGCCGCCACGGCGCTCACCGGCGTGGTCACCGACCCCAGGGAGGTGCTCTAAATGTTAAAAGGTAAAGCCTTCAAATTCGGCGACAGCATATCCACCGACCACATCGTCCCCGGCCGCCTGGCGCATTTGCGCTCCAACCTGCCGGAGCTGGCCAAACACGTGCTGGAGGATGCCGACCCCACCTTCGCCAGCCGAGTGAAACCCGGCGATTTCGTGGTGGGCGGAGATAATTTCGGCCTGGGTTCATCCCGCGAACATGCCCCGCTGGTCATCAAGATGGCTGGCGTCAGCGCGGTTCTCGCCAAGAGCGTGGCGCGCATCTTTTTCCGCAACGCCATCAACCGCGGCCTGCCGGTGCTCATCTGCGACACGGACAAGATAAATGACGGCGACGAGTTGGAAGTAGACATGGCCGCCGGAACGGTGCGCGACGTCACGAACGGAGTCACACTTACCTTCAAGCCGATTCCCAAGGCCATGCTGGCCATCCTGGATGAGGGGGGGCTCATTCCTTATATCCAGAAGCACGGAGACTTCAAATTGGAGTAAAGGGGAGAAATTCTAAATCATAATATCTAAGCACTAAATAAATTCAAAACAACAAATTCAAATGACTGAAGGCAAACAAGACCGGCAATTCGACCTGGAGGAGCGGACCCTAAACTTCTCGAAGGATATAATTGAATTTACAGATGCTCTTCAGAGAACGCTGGCAAACATTGAAATGATGAAACAGCTTATCAGGTCTTCAGGTTCGGTAGGTGCAAATTACATTGAGGCCAACGAAGCTCTGAGTAAAAAGGACTTTGCCATGAGAGTGAAGATTTGTCGTAAAGAAGCAAAAGAGAGTAGATACTGGTTGAACCTTCTTCAGGTAATAACGAAGACCTGGAAAAACGAAAGGACATTCTAATTCAGGAAGCTACTGAGCTTACAAAGATATTTGGGGCAATCATTGAAAAATGCGAACCAAGAAAATAATTTGGATTTGGAAATTAGTGCTTATTTAGAGTTTGGTGCTTAGTGCTTAGAATTTGTAGAGTATCCAGCACAAGAAAATATAGCAATTTATCTTAAGGAGTAATAATTCCATGGTTCATAATATCACCCTCATCCCCGGCGACGGCATCGGCCCGGAGTTGACCGAGGCCACCAGGCGCGTGCTGGAAGCCACCGGCGTCAAATTCAACTGGGACATCGTGCATGCCGGGACTGATGTCATGGCCGAATACGGCACTCCGCTTCCTCCACACGTCATAGAATCCATCCGCAAGAATAAGGTGGCCCTCAAAGGCCCCATCACCACGCCCATCGGCTCCGGCTTCCGGAGCGTCAACGTGGCCCTGCGCAAAGAGTTGGAACTTTATACATGTTTGCGCCCCTGCAAGAGCTACGAGGGCGCGCCCACGCTGTATAGCAACATAGACCTCGTCATCGTGCGCGAGAATATGGAAGACCTCTACGCCGGCATCGAGTTCGAAAAGGGAACGCCCGACAACGCCAAACTGATTTCTTTTCTGGGCGAGCTGGGGGCCAAAATCCGTCCCGACTCCGGCATCAGCATCAAGCCCATCTCGGAATTCGGCAGCCGCCGCATCGTGCGCTTCGCCTTCGAGTACGCCCGCAACCACAAGCGCAAGAAGGTGACCGCCGTGCACAAGGCCAACATCATGAAGTTCTCCGACGGCCTGTTCCTGGCAGTGGCCCGCGACATAGCCCAGGCCTATCCCGATATAGAATTCGAAGACCGCATCGTGGACAACATGACCATGCAACTGGTCAAAAAGCCGCAGCAGTTCGACGTGCTGGTCTGCCCCAACCTCTACGGCGACATCCTCTCCGACCTGTGCGCCGGTCTGGTAGGCGGACTGGGCGTAGCTCCCGGAGCCAACATCGGCGACGGCATCGCCCTCTTCGAGCCTACCCACGGCAGCGCCCCCAAGTACAAGGGCATGAACAAAGCCAACCCCATGGCCATGATGCTATCGGGCGTGCTCATGTTGAGGTACATTGACGAGACTGCCGCCGCCGACAGTGTGGAGAAGGCCATCGCCGCCGTCATCGCCGAGGGCAAATACGTCACCTACGACCTCAAGCCGGACGGCCAGCAGGATAAAGCCGTAGGCACCTCGCAGGTGGCCGACGCCATCATCGCCAGAATGAAATAGCCGTCGTTGCGAGCGAAGCAGCTAATAGCTGATTCGCGAAGCAATCTTTAAAGGATAGTCTTATCAGGCCGAAAGATTGCTTCGTCATTCCGACAAATCGGAACTCCTCGCAAAGACGATTTACTTTCTCCCTTACGGGAGAGAAGATGTGTAGGAGTAGAGTATGAAACCATCTAAAATCACCGTCATCGGAGCCGGAAACGTAGGCGCCAGCCTCGGCCAGCGCCTCATCGAGAAAGACTTTGCCGACGTCGTGCTGCTGGACATCGTCGAGGGACTGCCGCAGGGCAAGGCGCTGGACATCCTGGAGTCAGGCCCGGTCGTCGGCTTTACGCACCGCATCAGCGGCAGCAACAATTACGCCGACACGGCGGGCTCCGACGTGGTGGTCATTACCTCCGGCGCCACGCGCAAGCCGGGCATGTCGCGCGAGGACCTGCTCAAGATAAACACCGGCATCGTCTCTGGCGTGGTCAAAGAGGTAGTGCGGCACTCCCCGAACTGCGTCATCATCGTAGTAGCCAACCCGGTGGACGCCATGACCTGGGTGGCATACAAGGCCAGCGGCTTCCCGCGTAACAGAGTGCTCGGTCTTTCCGGCGTGCTGGACGGGGCGCGTCTGGCAGCTTTCATCGCCCTCGAGTGCCACGTCCCCGTCACCGACGTTTCCTGCTACGTGTTGGGCGAGCACGGCACGAATATGGTGGTCTTCCCGCGCATGGCAAAGGTTAAAGGCAAGCCCATCACCGAGCTGCTGTCCAAAGAGGCTGTGGAGCGCCTGGTGCAGCGCGCCGTCAACGGCGGCGCCGAGATAGTCGGCCTGCTCAAGACCGCCAGCGCTTTTTACGCCCCCTCCGCCGCCGTCGCCCGCATGGTAACTGCCATAATGCAGGACAAGAAAGAGATATTGCCCTGCGCCTCCGTTCTCGACGGCGAGTACGGCCTTAAAGATGTCGTCATAGGCGTGCCGGTCAGGCTGGGCAGGGGCGGCATCAAAGAGGTGGTTGACCTAAAGCTCAGCGCCGAGGAACTCAAGATGCTGGCTGCCTCGGCTGACGCGGTCAAGAAGCAGATAGACAGCATCGCTCTCTAGGAGGGAACATGGTTGGCGGCGGTTCGCTCAAGGACTATAACCACGCCGAGAGGCGCTTGTGGCAGGACGCGCCGGCGATTCTGTCGCAAATCGGCCTCAAGCCCGGCGACACGCTGGCCGATATTGGCAGCGGCGACGGCTACTTTTCCATCCCAGCGGCGAAAGTGGTCGGGAATTCCGGCAAAGTCTATGCCCTCGACTTGAGCGCAGAGGCTATCGCTGAACTCAAGGCTGCGGCGAGTATCGCAGGTCTCAACAACATCCAGACCGCCGTCGGCGAAGCTGAAACCACTCTGCTGTGCAAGGGTTGCGCCGACGTGGTGCTCATGGCCAACGTCCTGCACGACTTCGCCGACCCCGTAGCCGCCCTCAAAAACGCCCGCCTCATGCTCAAGCCCGGCGGCAGGCTGGCAAACCTCGACTGGAAAAAGGAAAAGGACCAGCTCCACGGCCCGCCCTTCGCCAAACGCTTCGACCAGGAGAAGGCCACCGCCCTGCTCAACCAGGCGGGATTCAAGGTTATGTCATCCGCGCTGGTGGGGCCATTCCACTACCTGCTTATCGCCGAGCCGGTTTAAACCCTATCGTGTAGGGGCGATTCATGAATCGCCCTTTATTTTTGTCATTCTTCGTCCCGATGCAATCGGGACGAAGAATCCGGGGCGGTGGGGTGGTACATTCTCTCCCTTTGGCAAAAGGGAGATGAAAGAGGGATTTTCCCAGCAGTAAGCGGCCTTCTACCCCTGGCTCACTATAATGGTTCCTTTGTCCAGCGGAGCAAGCGGATCCCAGTACGAAAATGTACCGGCCTTGTCCAGGACAATATCCAGACTCCCGCCAATGGGAATGATTATGGAAAAAGGAAAATCGCTGCCAATTGTGATGGTATCGTGGTCCTGATTCTGGAACTGAACCGTCGCGCCTTTCACAATTCTCAGGGTGGCCGGAGAGAAAACACCGCCGTTAATAATGATTATCGCCGGGCCGGATGATGTGCTGGTGGGCGGAGAGGTGGTAGTAGTCGGCGGCGGGATGGTGCCCGTAGTCGTTGTCTGAGTGGGCGGAGGTGAGGTGCTAGTAGTCGCGGGTGGGGTGGTTGAGGTCGTAGTGGGCGGGGAGGTGGTGGTAGTAGTCGCCGTTTGGCCGGGCGACTTGCATCCAACCACGGAAGCCACAAGCATCAGGCTCACCCCAACCATGAGAATATTAACGCGTCCGCTTTTCACCGTACTCCCACCTCTTTACACTCACCACAATTACTAATCGAAGTATAGCCACATAGGAGTTAAATAGTCATAAAACTTCGAGGGCCATTGTGACTATTTTATTACAAAATTCGCATTCGTTTCAGCGCAAAACGCATTTTTTAGCGAAACAATCCCGACTTTTTCAGGCGCGGCCCGTGCGCAATAATTGTTTTTAATTATCGCCGGAAACCACAGTAAACGACGCGTTATATTCACGGCTCCGTCTCATTTTCGGGTGTTTTTTGAACATTCGTTTGGGGCGGGGAGGCGGGTTTTGCGACTTCCAGCACTCCCGACTCCTCTTGCTCTACGCGCGACTGGTCACGCGATGACAATATTCCGATGATGGTATCACGCAACTCCAGATCAAACCCTCCCTGCTTGTTTCGGTTCGGTAAACGATTGGCCCTGACGGTGCGAATAAGCATGGACATGGCTTTGAATAATACCTCGTAGTTTTCGGGGGCGACATCGAGAATGGATTTAATTTTGGCGCGGAGCAGGGCAATTTCGTCATCCAAATCAAGGGTTCCAGACGCCTCCTCTAACGCCCGCTGCTGCTTGCGGGTGAGCTTTTTGGAGTAGAAACCATGCTTGCGAGCGTTCTGGTTGCCTAAGGGTGCGCCGGGGTGTTTTTCGGGAAATTTTTCTTCAGACATATTGAAAATGTTAGCACTTTTGTTCTATAATGAAAATAAGGTTTTGTCGCATTATTAAAAAGGAATTGAATTGTACTTGTATAATCACTATCAATTTTTTGTTATTAAGTGGTATCATTTCCACAAATTAGTTCAGAGAAAACACATAATATGATAAACCAGTCCCTCTCGCGAACGGCCAGTTCAAAAACCAGTTTGGGAAGTATTGCAGACAAGCAGCTAACTGAACGGGGCGCTATTTTTACTAGGAGAGACGTTGTCGAATTCCTCCTAGATCTTATCGGATATACATCCGATAAACCGCTTTACGCCAAACGCATATTAGAACCTTCATTTGGTGAAGGTGATTTTCTTCTCGTCATTGTTGAACGGCTTCTAAGCGCATATCAAGCTTTACGGCCCCAGAATGGCAATGTTGTTGAAGACTTGAAAAACTGTATAAGTGGAGTAGAACTTCATCCTGATAGCCTTCAAAAGACCAGCATAAAACTTGTTCAACTGCTCGTATCTTTCGGGCTCACAATGAGCGAAGCTGAAGCTTTAATGAATGCTTGGCTTATTCCTGGGGACTATCTTCTTTTAGCTTTACCATCGAATTACGCATACGTAATTGGGAACCCACCTTATATTCGCCAAGAATTAATCCCGGATAATCTACTCGCAGAATATAGGAAACGTTATATTACACTTTTTGACCGTGCTGATTTATACATTCCATTTATTGAAAAGTCTTTGTCTTTGCTAGCTCCTTCGGGTTCGCTGGGATTTATTTGTTCTGACCGTTGGACGAAAAATCGTTATGGGGGGCCGTTACGTAAATTAGTTGCACAAAGATATCATCTAAAGTACTACGTGGATATGATGGATATTCCTGCTTTTCTATCCGAAGTCACGGCTTATCCCTCCATATTCATAATCGCGAATGAAAGCGCGGGGCCAACCCGCGTCGCTCATCGCCTATCTATAAACTCGGATTCGTTCAATCAGCTAGTTAAAGACCTTCACGAAAGTACTGTGGAGAATGACAGAGTAAAGGAGATTTGCGGAGTAACCTCTTACTCGCAACCATGGATCCTTGAATCATTTGACCAACTATCGTTATTACGACGCTTAGAAGAAACATTGCCCGCAATTGAAGAAGCTGGCTGTAAAGTGGGCATAGGTGTAGCAACTGGTGCTGATGATATCTTTATTGGGGAATGCGATGCTCTTGATGTCGAATCAGATCGAAAAATCCCCTTGTTGCTGACCAAGGATATTGTTAATGGCACAATAAATTGGCTCGGTAAATGCATTATTAATCCGTTTAAGCCAAACGGGGATTTAGTTGATTTAAACGATTATCCAAAACTAAATACTTATCTGACAAAAAATCAATTACTGCTTAAAAAAAGACATGTCGCGATGAATTCACCGAAATATTGGTACAGAACGATTGACCGTATTAACCCCGTGCTGACCACCAAGCCGAAACTGTTGATTCCTGACATTAAAGGTTTCGCAAACGTAGTTTTTGACGAAGGTCATTTCTACCCACATCACAATTTGTATTATGTTATTTCTGATTATTGGGACCTCAGAGCTCTCCAAGCTGTGCTCTTATCTGGCGTTTCACACCTTTTTGTTTCAATGTACTCCACAAAAATGAATGGAGGATGCCTTCGTTTTCAGGCACAATACCTTAGACGTATCCGAATACCTTATTGGAACGCTGTTTCGCAGTCAATTAAATCAGAACTGATAGAGGCAGCCCAACAAAACAACATTCCCGCCTGTAATGCTGCCACTTACAAGTTATATGAATTGTCCAAAGAAGAGCTTTCAGCGATTGGCGGTAACGGGAATTAGGGAGAAACCAGATGTTGGATTTAGTCAACTACGAAACAAAGGCAAAAAAAGCAGTCAAAACATTTTGGGTTAATCGTAAGAAATCCGGTGTCCTCGCCGGGAAAAATATGGATGGTTTCCGAGAGATAATTAAAGAAATAATCGAAGCTAATGGTCTCCCTAATGCCGAGGTTGGGATTAATCGAAAGTTGTTGACCTTACCAGGTTTCTTTCGGCCTACAAAGCAGTGGGATATGGTCGTTGTGAATAAAGGCGTCTTGGTTGCAGCATTAGAATTCAAATCGCAAGTGGGATCTTTCGGCAACAATTTTAATAATAGGGCAGAGGAAGCAATAGGTTCCGCCGTGGACTTGCGGACCGCCTATCGCGAAGGCGCCTTCGGCAAAGACGCTCCAAAACCTTTTGTGGGGTGGTTCATGCTGCTTGAAGATTCCCCAAAATCCAAATCCGGGATCAAGGACGACTGTGCCCATTTCAAAATTTTCCCTGAATTTATTAACGCTTCTTATTCGGAACGCTATGACATTCTTTGCCATAAGCTCATTCAAGAACAATTGTACACTTCTGCATCTGTGATATTGTCGCCGAGCACGGCATCGAAAACCGGGAATTTTTCCGAAATGTCAGAACTAACTGGTCTTAAAACGTTTATTGCAAATTTTGCTGGGCACATTGCAGTTGAAGTTGCTCGAAGTCAGAGTAAGAAAAAAGTAAAGTAGATTTCAATTGTTAAATCCGCACCACCTGATTAAAAGTCACGTGCTCTACAAACCTATTGATTAAGAGTCAGTTGCTCACCAGAAATTGGTTTAGTCCCCTGCTCTAAATATTGGGCAAGCGCTTAGCAGGTGCCCGCACTATCGCGCAAACTTTCACCCTCACTCCTGTCTCTCCCCTCAAGGGAGAGATAATTTTGATGGTTGACCCTCTCCTCAACCTCCCCTATACTTTTATCTGTGCCCGACTTCGAAATCGCCTCTGACTTCCAGATCACCGGAGACCAGCCCCAGGCCGTTGACAAACTGGTCGAGGGTCTGTGCGAGGGCTTTCCCCACCAGACGCTGCTGGGCGTCACCGGCTCCGGCAAGACCTTCACCATGGCCAACGTCATCGCCCGCCTGGGGCGCCCGGCGCTGGTGATGAGCCACAACAAGACGCTGGCGGCACAGCTCTACGCCGAGTTCAAGGAGTTCTTCCCCAATAACGCCGTGGAGTACTTCGTGAGCTACTACGACTACTACCAGCCGGAGGCCTACGTCCCCAGCAAGGACATGTACATCGAGAAGGACGCCGACATCAACGAGGAGATCGACAAGCTGCGCCACGCCGCCACCAAGGCCCTGCTGGAGCGGCGCGATGTGATTATAGTGGCCTCGGTCTCCTGCATCTACGGCCTGGGCGAGCCCGAGGAATACCGCAGCTTCGTGCTGAGCCTCGAAAAGGGTAAGAACTACGCCCGGCGCGACGTGCTCAAGCGGCTGGTGGACATGCAGTACGAGCGCAACGACATGGAGTTCACCAGAGGGAAATTCCGCGTGCGCGGCGACACCCTCGAGATACAGCCAGCCTACGAGGAGCTCGGCCTGCGGTTCGAGTTCTTCGGCGATACCATCGAGCGCATCGCCTCGCTCGACACGCTCACCGGAGAGATACTCTCCGAGATGGACAGCGTGGACATCTTCCCGGCCAAGCACTTCGTCACCTCGCACGACAAGCTGCAAAAGGCCATCGATGGTATCAAAGAGGAGCTGGTGGAGAGACTGGCGGTGTTCAAAGAGCAGGGCAAGCTCCTCGAAGCCGCCAGGCTTGAGGCGCGCACCAATTATGACCTTGAAATGTTGCAGGAGACCGGTTTCTGCTCCGGCGTGGAGAACTACTCGCGCCACCTGGCCGGGCGCGCCCCGGGCTCCGCCCCCTGGACGCTGCTGGACTACTTCCCCAAAGACTTCTTGACCATTATCGACGAGTCGCACATGAGCATCCCGCAGATTCGCGGCATGTACCACGGCGACTCCGCCCGCAAGCAGACGCTGGTGGACTTCGGCTTCCGCCTGCCCTCGGCCATGGACAACCGCCCCCTCAACTTCGACGAGTTCAACCAGCGCATGAACCAGATAGTTTACGTCTCGGCCACACCCGCCGACTACGAGCTGAAGGTCAGCCGTCAGATAGTGGAGCAACTGGTGCGCCCGACGGGATTACTCGAGCCGACCATGGAGGTCAAGCCCACCAAGGGGCAGATAGACGACCTGCTGGACGAGATAAAGAAACGCACCGACGCCGGGCAGCGCGTGCTCGTCACCACCCTCACCAAGAAGCTGGCCGAGAAGCTGGCCGACTACCTGGTGGAAATGGGCGTCAAGACGCACTACCTGCATTCCGAGATGGACACCTTCGAGCGCGTGGAGGTGCTGCGCGACCTGCGCCTGGGCGTCTATGACGTGGTGGTGGGAATTAACTTATTGAGAGAGGGGTTGGACCTGCCGGAGGTCAGCCTGGTGGCCATACTCGACGCCGACAAGGAGGGCTACCTGCGCTCCCAGCAGGCGCTCGTCCAGACCATGGGACGCGCCGCAAGACATATCGACGGCCATGTCATCATGTACGCCGACGTGATAACCGGCAGCATGCAGCGCGCCATGGAAGAGATAAAAAGGCGCCGCGCCATCCAGGAGGACTACAACCGCGAGCACGGCATCACGCCGCAGGGCATCAAGAAGGCCATCAAGGACATCACCGAGAGGGTAAGGACAGCCGCCGGAGTGTCCGAGGAACGCGCCGAATACGCTATCGGCAACATGGCGCGCGAGGATAAGGCCAGGCTGGTGGACGAGTTAGAGAAGCAGATGAAGAAGGCCGCCAAGAACCTCGACTTCGAGCGGGCAGCTCTCTTGCGCGACCGCATCGTAGAGTTACGCCGCGACCTGATAACGGACACGCTGCCGCCGACGTAAATCTAATAATTTTCCTCCCCCTTACGGGGGAGGAAAACAATAATATGTCATTGTCGGGCTCGACCCGACAATCCAGAGGTGCCGCGCGCTTTCTGGATTCCGGCTTTCGCCGGAATGACAAATTGGGGGGACCAATATGCAGGCATCGGAAGGCAAAATAGGCAGAGTTTTCATCCTGCGGCTGGAGGACGGCGACGTTGTGCCAAACTGCATCGAGACTTTCGCCGCCGAGAATAAAATCAACATGGCCGGGGTAACGCTCATCGGCGGCATCGGCGAAGGGCAGATTGTGGTCGGCCCGCGCTACTCCGACGCTTTACCTCCCGACCCCATGCTGCTGCCGCTGGACGGCGCGCACGAGGTGGTGGGCATCGGCCTTATCGTACCCGACTCTAAAGGCATACCGAAACTGCACATCCACGCCGCTCTCGGTCGTTCCGGCCAGACTAAAACCGGCTGCCTGCGGCCGGGCGTGAAAACATGGCTGGTCGGCGAGGCGGTAATTTACGAGATACTGGGGGCGAACGCTGCGAGAATGCCGGACAAGAAGACGGGTTTCGAGCTATTGCAGACAAAAACGCGTCTTAAAACCGCAAAAGAAGGTAAGTCATGAACAAGCCAGACAGTCAACAACGCGGACTAGCAGGTGAGTATTATGTCGCATCTATTTTGTCGCAGGTAGGTTATGATGTTGGAATCACACTCGGTCGCGCAAAGGTGTTCGACATGGTTGTGATTGCACCGCACGGGAAAACCGCTAATCTACAAGTAAAAGCCAATTATGGCTACAACGATTGGCTCGCCTCACATTTTGACCGTAATAAAAACTCGGTCGTGGCACTTGTTCGCCTGAGTAAAGACATTACTCATCGGCCAGAACTTTATGTTTTACCTGGCCAAGTCGCTGATGGTCTCCTCACCCATAAATATCCAACTCATTCTCCTCGTATCAGCAAAGCTGACGTCATTAAGCAATTTAAAGACCATGATTTGTCAGCGCTAACAAATCTGCTCGATAGGTAATGTGAGCAACTCAAATGACTGAAGAATATCCCGAATCCAAACAGGAACGCCGCGAGAAGCGCCGCGCCGCTAAAGAGGCCAAGATGGCCAAACACGGTAAATCTCTGGCTGTGGTTTACCGCGATGCCGTACTCAAACGGCTCGGACTCGGCAAGGCTGATAAAAAGGCTAAACCCTGACCGTGAACTTCCCTATTGCCAAACCCTCTTCCGTTCTGTATACTGCCTGCATCGCATAATCGCATCCGACTATATTTTAAGGAGGAGATTTATGGCTGTCAGAATCATCACCGATAGAACCTGCGACATCCCCCCTGAACTCGAAAAAGAGCTGAACATCATCAACATCCCTGTATATCTTGTCTTCGGCAAAACATCTTTCCGCGACGGAGTCGATATTACCACCGACCAATTCTACCAGAAGCTGCTGCACGAGCCGGTCTATCCCACCACATCCCAGCCTACGCCTAAGGACTTTGCGGATGTATTCAATAACCTGTCCCAGGAAGCCGACGGCATCCTGGCAATCCATATTTCAAAAAAGCTGTCCGGCACCATTAATTCCGCCGAGCAAGCCGTTAAAATGGTGACCACGAAAGGCCCTATCGAGATAATCGATTCTCTATCGGTATCGCTGGGCGTTGGTCTACAGGTAATAGCCGCCGCCAGGATGGCCAAACAGGGCAAGAAGCTGGCTGAAATCAGCGCCGCCGTGAAAAGCATGGTGCCCAATACCAAAGTATTTATCCTCTTCGATACGCTGGAGTATCTGGCCAAGGGCGGACGCATCGGCAAGGCCAAGTCGCTGATGGGCGCGATTCTTAATGTCAAGCCCACGTTGTATTCTCCGTAAATATCCGACAGTCTTACCTCCTGTCGGCAATGTTTAATGGAGTCCTCATCCCCAGGCCCAGGTGTGGCCTGTGGTAATGAT
>QZJY01000001.1 GCA_003597995.1 Dehalococcoidia bacterium | reverse complement strand
ATACTGGTGTCGTTGGGCTGGAAAAGCCAGAATCTCATCAAGTGCGCCCCCACGCTCAAACCCCAGTCTATGCTGTCGTTCTCGCGGCTCAGGGACACTCTATACCAGTGCAACTCCGAGCGGAGCATCTCGCTAGAGATGGGAAATATCATCCGCGTTGACAATGCCCGCGCCGTATTCCTCTCGGCGGACTCATCCGCCAGCGTGGTGGGCAATACGGCACATCTGCTGCTGGAAATAGACGAGAGCCAGGATGTGGACAAGGATAAATACTCCCGGGATTTCAAGCCCATGGGCGCCACCACTAACGTGACCACAGTGCACTACGGCACCACCTGGGACGACTCCACGCTGCTGGAGGAGGTGAAACAGGCCAATCTCGAACTCGAACGAAAAGATGGAATCAAACGCCACTTCCGCTACGACTGGCAGGCGGTGGCCGCTCATAACCCGGACTACCTGGCCTATGTCGAGGGTGAAAGAGCGCGTTTGGGCGAGGAGCACCCCTTGTTCATGACGCAATACCGCCTGCTGCCCATCAAGGGCGGAGGCCGCCTCTTCAGCCCGCAGCAGAGGGCGCAGTTACAGGGAAGCCACGCCAGGCTGCGCCTGCCGCAGGGCGGTCGGCATTACATCGCGGGATTAGACCTTGCCGGAGAAGCCTCCGAGGAAATGATGCTCCAGTCTGCCAGGCCGCAGCAGGACTCCACAGCCCTTACCATCGGAGAGGTGAGTTATCCCGGCGGGGGCAAGGAGCCCGCAATCCGCGTCGTCGAGCACCTTTACTGGACAGGCAGGCCCCATACCGAGCTATATTCTCAGCTCGTCGACATCCTCGGCCGTGTCTGGCGCTGCCAGCGCGTCGCGGTGGATGCCACCGGCATGGGGCAGCCGGTGAGCTCTTTTCTGCGAGGGGCTCTGGGGTCGAAAGTTACGCCCTTTGTTTTCACGGCGCAGTCCAAGAGCGAACTGGGCTTCAACCTGCTGGCGGCGGTCAACTCAGGGCGTCTGGCAATGTATGCCGCGGACGGCTCGGAAGAATACCGCGAGTTCTGGCACGAAATGGAGATGGCAAAATGCTTCTACCGCGCAAACCAGAGCATGAATTTTTACGTGGACCCGGCGCGCGGTCACGACGATATGCTCATGAGCCTGGCGCTGCTGGTTGAGGCATCCAGGGATTGCGCACCGAGGAGGGCAAGGGGGATGGTGAGAGAGTCATAGTCTTTCTTTATGCCCATTGAATCCCCCTTAATCCCCCTTTTCCAAAGGGGGAAATGATAAAAATGATTTTCCAGAGGGGTCTGCATCCTTCGCTCCGCTCGAGGACAGGCTCCCTCTGGACGCCCCGGTTTTATAATGGCAAGCGATAGACTAAATATCAGACATGTAAATCTCTAACATCGCTTGCAACTAAAGGCAATCCGTCCACTGCAAGCAAAGACTCGGCGCCGAGGACGGCCAGGGGGTTCGTAGGAGAGTCATAGGTCTTTCTTTATGCCAATTGAATCCCCCTTAATCCTCCTTCGACAGGCTCAGGACAGGCTCTTTTCCAAAGGGGGAGAGAATGTTGATGATGGGAGGTATCACCCTCCAAGCCAGCCTGGTCGTATTGCCAAACTTTCACCCTCACTCTTATCTCTCCCGTCGAGGGAGAGAAGGATGAACGAGATTGCCACGCTCGCTTCGTTCGCTCGCAACGACAAGGGGGGATTCACCCCACCCTCTCCTCTCAAGGGAAAGGAGAAAATAAAGAAAAGCCCCGATAAAATCGGGGCTTTTCTTTAACTCGGCTAAGAGTCTAGTAGGACTGGTAGGCCATTCTGCGGCCGAGCCACAGGCCAAGGATGAGGGCGACGGCGATGCCAATGCCGTACCAGACGTGGATTATCCAGGGCGGCCAGATGAAGCCGATGGTGAAGGTATTTGATGTAGACCAGGCGCCCACGTTGCCGGCCTGGTCGGTGGCCCGGACGCGCCAGTAGTAGGGCGTCTTGGAGCCGGAGCTCTTGAGCTTCTCGGCATCGGTCATCTTGTACGTGGTGACGGCAAGGTCCTTCTTTTCAAGGATAAGAGTCGCGAAAGCCGCGTCCTGGCTTATCTGGAAGGTATAGGTGACGCCGCTGGGGTCGGTGACGGCATTCCATGTAAAAGGCACCGGCTGCTTGGGCTTGAACTTGTCGATAGGCAGCAGTAGCCCCGGCGCTACGGGAGCGGTGGAATCCATATAGAAAGCGAATTCCTTGGTAGTAGTGCCGTCCGTCACTTTAATGGTGTGATTGCCGGCCGCAGCCACAGGCACCTTGAAAGTGGCGGTGAAAGAACCGCTGGCTTCGCTGGTGACGGTGGCAACAGTTACCAGTGTAGGCTCGAAGGTGACCGTGATGGTGGAGCTGGCTTTGAACCCGGTGCCGCTGACGGTAAGCTCCATACCCACGTTACCGGGGTCAGTCTGGGTGGTAGTCTTGCTGATGGTGGCTTTGGCGGAGGAGGTAAAGGTGGCCGTGGCCGTATTGCCGGTGACATTGGGGCCATCGCCGACTTTTATCGTGGCAGCGCCGGCTGCCGTGGCCGGAACGGTGAACAGGGCGGCGAAGCTGCCGTTGCTGTCGGTCCCGGTGGAACCCTGATTGAAAGTAAGCGTAAGCGGCAGCGTGCCGTAATTCGCGGTGATGGGCTTGCTGGCGGCAAAACCGGTGCCGGTGACGATGACCACATCTCCGGCGACACCGGTGGCGACATTGAGCGTGATTTTTTGATTTATCGCCAGAGCGGCGCTGGCCGAGCCGCCGCCGCTGTCCGAAACCTGAAGCGTCCAGGGGCCGTTGGCGGCATTGATAATGCTGAAGGTGGCGGTGCCGCCGCCGTTGGCATCCATCGTGATGGTGCTGGGAGTGGCAGCGACGGGATAAAACGTGCTACCCGACACAATACCAAAAGTGGGGGAATTGGAGGTGATGGTGCCGTTGGCGGTAAAACCGATGAAGGTGACGGTTATGGTATCGCCGTAAACGCCGGTGATGGGGCTGAGCAGTATCTTGGGCGTGGTAGAGAAGCTGGTAGTGGCCGAGTTATTCAGGGTATCCTTCACCGTGACGACATGAGAGCCAAAGGCACTGGCCGGCGAGGCGAAGGTCACGCTGATGGTGCCGCTAGCGGTCGCGGTGGTGGTGGCAATCCTGGTGGTGCCGGCATCCCAGAAGACATCGACGCCGAGGCCGGCCCCGAAACCGTTGCCGATTATGGTAATCTGGGTGCCCACGGTGCCGCTGTTAGGCGTAATGCTGCTTATCCTGGTCAGCACGGTCAGGGTAGCTTCATAGTAGTTGCCGTCGGCGTCGGTGGCCCGAATGGTATGCGCGCCGCCGCCCACGGACGGAATAACAAAGTTCACGCCGTTGAAAGCGCCGGTCTGGTCACTGGTGGAGTTGCCGGTGACCGTCAGCGCGACGCCATCTATTTTGAAGGTTATGACCTTGTTGGCGGCGAAGCCGCTGCCGCTGGCAGTCACGTTATCGCCGACATAGCCGGTGATGGGGGTAATGCTCATGCGCTGGCCGATGGAAAAGGTAGTCTCGGCATAGTATCCGCTATCGGTAGCCCTGATGGTATGGGGGCCGCGGGCGACAGGCGGCATGGCGAAGGTGCAGCTAAAAATGCCGGTGATGCCGACCGTGTTGATCTGAAGGGGAGTGGTGGCGGTTATAGTCGTGCCGTCCACCGTGATGACCACGTTGGCGGGGGCAGCGGCAAACCCGCTGCCGGTTACCGTTATGACATCGCCCACGATACCGGTGGTGGGAGCGACGGTGATTCTGGAATTGACGAGAAACGGGCGCGGCGTGATGGCGCTGGTGGTGGAAACTGTATGCGGGCCCCTGGTTGTGGACGGGATGGGGAGAGAGCCCGCGGTGATATTGCCGCTGCCATCGGCGGTAATGGTACCAAAGGAAACACCATCCCATAAAAACGCCACGGCGCCACCTAAAGGAAAGCCGCTCCCGGTGACGGTGACGCTATCGCCAACATAACCGCTGGCGGCCCCCAGAGTGAAAGCGGAGGTTACAGTGAACGTTAGAGTATTGCAGGTATCGCCCGAGGAAGTTGCAGTGATAACATAACTGCCATAGGTAGTGCCGGGCGGCATCGCAGCTGTAGTCGTAAAATTGCCAGCGGTAGCCGTCGGTGTAGCAATCGTCGTACCGTCAAAGGCCAATGTCACTACATTACCAGCTGTAAAGCCAGTACCCGTAATATTAAGATAAGCGCCCGGCGCGCCGCTTGACGTACCGCCGGTGAAGGATATGCTCGCTGTCAACGCCAGAGCCGGCACAACTGGTATCGCCGCTGCCAGCAGCCCCAGAACGCAGGCTGCGGAAAAAATTCTCAAAAACCTTTTAAACAACACTAATTACCTCCCCATTATTCTTCTTAATTTTTTAAAGTCAATCAGCAAAGCCGGAGCTAAGCTGCAAAAACTCCAGTTTTCGCTCTCATACTCTCTAAAAGAGTAGCTGTTTTTTTCGACTCTTGTCAAGTATAAAACGCCAAAAGACGACAAAAGTTGCTTGCTATGTTTAGAACATTTGTGCTAGTATCGTTTTCGAGCGTAAAACATGGGGCTGAACTAATAACAATTCCATTACAGTATAGCTTCTTCTGCTCTTTATTGATACAGCGATTGATTTTGAATTGAGAACGGGATTGCCATCCGCCTGCGGCGGGTTCGCAAAGACAGAAAATTAATCTCGGCTCAGGATTGTGACAGTACCAAGGTCAGCCAAGGCTGATGGTGAGATTGCTTCGCCCCGATAAATCGGGGTTCGCAAAGACAGGGACAGGGGGTACGGGATTGCCGCGTCGGCCTCTGGCCTCCTCGCAATGACAAAAACGACGCAAAGACAATTGAATTGATTTTGAGGTGATACTCATGAACGACGAAAGTACTCTGTCCATTGAATTGGACCTGCTGCCCGAACATTTACATTACAAAGACGAAGGCTGCGAGATGTCCCCTTCCTGCCTGGCCTGCCCGCTGGCGAGCTGCGTCTACGACACGCCGCACGGCAAGCAGGTGCTGCTCAAGCGCCGGCGCAATGACGAGATGGCGCGCATGTACCGCGAGGAGCGGCTCTCCTACAGGGAACTGGCGCGCCTGTTCAAGGTCAGCAAGCGCACGGTGCAGAGGGTGCTTAAGGGGAGAAAATCCGAAGCATGAAATCCGAAATACGAAACAAATCCGAAGAACTCGAAGCACAAAATGCCTCGTTTAAAACATTAGTATTTTGATCATTGTTTCGGGTTTCGATATTCGAATTTCGGATTTATCCAGAAAGATAGGAGAAAAGAATGGCACAAAACTTTAGTCCTGCCGAGCTTTCACAGCGCGACGGCGAGCGCATGAGGGGCTACAAAGCGCTGCTCGATTTCTACGAGGGACATCAGTGGTGCGCCAGGCCGTCGGTTGAAAAACGGCTCACCTTCAACTATGCGCGCGTGGTGATAGACAAGCTGACCTCTTACCTCATGGGAGGGATGAGGGTGCGCGCCATATCAAGTGTAGGGGCGTCCGGCCGGACGCCCGCCGGAGGGGACGGGGAGGCCGCCAGAGCTCAAGCCGCTCTCGACCGCATCTCGCATGACAACAACCTGCAGCAACTGGATTTCGATACAGAGCTCGACTGCGCCGTGCTGGGCGACGGGGCATATAAAGTCATCTGGGACAGCGAGACGGGCGAAATTAGAGTCACCTCCCCTGACGTGCAGGGTCTTTACGGGTGGTGGAGAACCGACGACGTCTCGCGCCTCTGCAAAGTCGCATCGAGGTACTCTCTGCCCTCCGTTGACGCCCAAACGCTGTATGGAGTCAAAACCAGGGGCAAATCGTGCCTCGTCACCGAGGTGTGGACGGATGAAACCTTCGAGCTGTGGTGCGACAACGCCCTGGTCGAACGCAAGCCCAATCCCTGTGGAGCCATCCCTTTCATTATTTTCCCCAACCTGCGCCAGCCCAAGCGCTGCTGGGGTATGTCGGACATTCCGCAACTGATGGAGCCGCAGCGCGAACTGAATCGCGCACTTTCCCAGCTTTCGCACATCCTGGAGCTATCCGGCAACCCCATCGCCGTGCTGGAAAATGTGGAGCAGAGCGAGGACATAGCCGTGAGGCCAGGCGCGGTGTGGAACCTGCCTGAGGAGGCCAAGGCATATCTTTTAGACCTGCTGCAGGGCGGCGGGGTGGGGCTGCACATCAGCTATATCGAGATGCTCTACCGCACGCTGCACGACATGGCCGAATCGCCCAGGGCGGCCTTCGGCGGCACCGGGCGCGACATTTCCGGCGTGGCGCTGGAGATAGAACTCCAGCCGCTTTTGCAAAAAATCTGGCGCAAAAGACTCATCCGCGAGCCGGTGTACCGCCGCCGCGCCGAGATGATACTGAGGCTGCTCTCCAAATACAAAGGCGAGGACTACGAAAACCTCAATATCGAGGTGGTGTGGGCACCGGTGCTGCCGCGCGACATCGCCAGCGTGGTGAAGAGCGAGGAAACGCTGGTGCAGAGCGGCATCCACTCGCGCCGCAGGGCCATGGCCGAGGTTGGCGTGACCGATCCGGAAAGCGAGTTCGCGCGCTGGCTGGATGAAAGGAGCGCCATCCTCAAGATGAATAAAGAGATGAACGTGCGTCCGAAGCCGGGGACAGAGTGAGAGAGAGCAACGAGGTCCCGGATGAAGGCGGATGTTACCCCCTCACCTTACTCCTCTCCCACGGGGGGAGAGGAAAGGGAATTGCCGCGAGGGAAAATCCCTCCTGACCTCCCTTTTTTAAAGGGAGGGAACAACACCTCCCCCCAGATTCTTCAGCCCGCCTGCGGCGGGCTTCAGAATGACAACTAATAAACATTGAAGGAGGAGAAATGGAAAACGAGGAATCAAAACAAGAACAAGCAAATGAAACACCAAAGCCAGAGGCCGTTCACGATCCGCGCGAGGTGGAAGTCGCCGCTCTCAAAGAGAGATTGAGTCAAACGCTCAACGCCTACCGCGAGAGCCTTATACGGCTCAACCCGGAGCTGCCCGCCGAAATGGTGGGCGGAGACACGCTGCAAGCTGTCAACGAATCCATCAGCCAAGCCAGAGCGCTGGTGAGCAAGGTCAAGCAGAGCCTGGAGGCCGAAAAAGCCGCCGGCCGCGTGCCCGCCGGTTCACCGGCCAGGACAGAGGCAGACAACTCGAATCTCTCGTCACGCGAAAAAATACAGTTAGGCATAGGAGGTAAGTAAATATGGCACTGACACTAGCCGAGGCATCCAAGCTATCCAACGACATGCTCATGCAGGGGGTGGTGGAGACCATCGTCAAAGAATCGCCGGTGCTGCAGAGCCTGCCCTTCGTGGAAATAGTGGGAAACGGATTGACCTACAACCAGGAAAAGACGCTGCCGACAATCGATTTTTACGACGTGGGCGATACCTGGAACGAGTCCACGCCCACCTTCGAGCAGCTCACAGCACAGCTCAAAATCATGGGCGGCGACGCCGACGTGGACAACTATCTCAAAACCACGCGTTCCAACGTGCAGGACTTGCAGGCGGCCATCATCGAGCTTAAAGCCAAGGCGCTGCGGCAGAAGTTCGAGGACACGTTCATTTACGGCGATACGGCCGTGAGCGCCAAGCAGTTCGACGGCCTGAGGAAGCTCATCAATACCGGGGTCCCCGGCGCGCAGGTCATCGCCATGAGCGCCAGCGGCGCCGCGCTGACACTGGACAAGCTGGATGAGCTTATCGACGCCGTCAAGGGCGGCAAGCCCGACCTGCTGCTGATGAGCCGCCGCACGCGCCGCAAGATCAACGCGCTGGTGAGGGCGGCCGGCGGCATGATGGAGACCAACCGCGACCAGTGGGGCAACTTCGTGCAGCTATGGAACGGCATCCCGCTGGGCGTGAACGACTGGATAAAGGACACGCATGCCGTCGCCGGCAGCGTGGAGACGGCCACTACGGGCGGCACCTCCTCGACGGTCTATGCCCTGCAACTGGGAGAGGGCGCGCTGTGCGGCCTGTCCAGCCCCGGCTTCATCCAGGTGGAGAACGTCGGCTCGCTGGAGACCAAGGACGCCAGCCGCACGCGGGTCAAGTGGTACACGGCACTGGCGCTTTTCAGCGCCGTCAAGGCGGCCGCGCTCATCGGCGTGCAGGACTAAACGTATCTGTCATGCTGGAGCGAAGCGAAGCATCTGGAGGGGTGGTGGAGACATTCCTATTCATTTTTGCTTCTACACACCCCACCCCAGATGCTTCGTCGTCCGACTACGGCGGACTCCTCCAGCATGACAAACATGACTAGGAGGGAACAATGAATCTTACTGACATGCGCGCGATAGTAAGGCGAGACCTCAAGGATGAGGACTCAGGCAACTACCGCTGGACGGACGGCGAGCTCGACAGGCACATCGCCCATGCCCTGAGCGAACTCTCGCAGGCCGTGCCTGTCGAAGCCGTCGAGACGATAGCCACGTCATCCGGCAGCCGCGATATAGACATCTCCAGCCTGAGTCCGCCTGGGCGGATGGTGCAGGCTGTCGAGTATCCACTCGACAAATTCCCCAAACAGTACCAGCGCTTCAGCCTGTGGGCCAATATTTTGACCCTGCTGGGAGATTACGTTCCCGACGGCAGCAATACCCGCATCTACTACGGCAAGGGGCATACGCTGGACGCGGAGACCTCGACTCTCCCGGCAACGCTGGAAGACCTGCTGGCGGTGGGCGCGGGGGGTTTTGCCTGCCTGGAATGGGCGTCGTTCTCCATTAACAGGGTCAACGCAGGTGGGATGGACACATCAAAAGAGTTCGAGGCGGTGGGGCAGGCCAGGCTGGACTATTTCCGCAAGGAACTCAGGAGACTGGGAAGAAACAACCGGGTGAGGCTGTCGAGGCTCTACCTCCCATCAGAGCAGCCCGCGCATCAAAGCGTGGTCATCGGGCCGTAAGACTCTCTCTAAAATATTATCGTCGTTGCGAGGAATCCGCCTGAAGCGGATGACGAAGCAATCTCACGGGCAGAGAAAGACTATCCAGTACGATTGCTTCGTCGGCTGCGCCTCCTCGCAACGACGACTGGCAAGAAGTAGGGGCACAGCATGCTGTGCCCCTACCGAGGAACCCAACACGTCAAAGTTCCTGCCAGATCCCTCGCTACGCTCAGGATGGGAGTTCTAATCAGGAGGTAAAAGATGGATTTCTATAAAGCATTGTGGTCGCGCATCGGCGGAAGGCCGTGGACTTTTATACTGCGCGACTTCTGGCACAAAGTCGAGGGGCTGTGCATCATCGCGCTGGTGGCGGGCGGGGCGGTGATGGGGCATCTCATCTGGGGCGATATCCTCAAGCTCCTGCTGGCCTTTGCCCTGGGCTATATCGGCGGACACCTCTTCTGGGGCAATGAATACATTCCCGGACAACGGGGCGACAGCGGGACAAGCTCATGAGAAACCTGTCACAGACACTTATAGCGGCTCAGAGGTCGGATAGCGCCGTGCCTTATGTGAAACTTGAAGCGAGGGGCTCTATTGCCGGCGTCATGCGTCTCAAATTCACTCGTTTATATAGCGGCAGCGAAGCGGACTATTTCCACGCTGCCGCTCAACCCGCCGATGGCTCGTTAATCCGCGCGAGGGTCACACCGCCCTCCGACGCCCGCAAGCTGTATTACCAGCGCGTCGCCGGTCCCGGCGAAAACAGCGATTTCAGCCAGTGGATTTATTCAGGCCAGTATAATTCCGTAGTCGTGGCAGCCGCCTCGTTGGGGGCCGAGGTATCTATCTTCTGGATAATGTCCGACCAAAAGATACAGCGTATCAAAAGCGCTGACAACGGAGCTAGCTGGAGTAGTCCGGAACTGATCGACTTTTCCGTTTCTCCGGCCATCAACGGCATCTGCGCCGCCTACAAACCGGACGGCGACCTGGCTCTATTCTTCGCCGACCAGCAGACTCTTTATGTTAAAAAGTACCTTAGCGGCCAGTGGCAGACGCGGGCTGCATGGGATAAAACCACCGGCGACCTTTCAGGGGTCAGCATTGTCTATGACGGCGACTGGAACCTGTTCGTTACGGGAAAGGATACGGCGGGCAATTTCAAGCTATGGTCCCTTATCTACGGTGATGGCGGAGCCGTTCCGTCCAGCGCCTGGTCGGAGCTGAAAGAAATAGCCACGGCACCCGCCGCTAGCGGCTACGAATACCGGCACGCATCACTCGCCAAACCCGATGTTTTCCGCTGTTTTTACGCCGAAAAATACGGCGGTGAGCAGAGCTATTCCCGGCCTTTCTGGACCCATACGGCGACGGGCAGCGCTTTCAGCGAAAGCCTGTGGCGCGAGGCCGTGCCGTTCAACCTGTCTTCGGACTACGGACTGGCCCTGACGCATCACGGCGATTACTGCTGGCTGTCGTCGCCTAATGGGGTCTGGAGAGCTAACTTCAATTCCCCGACCTTGAATCTGAGTTCCGATGTCTTATCTCTAAAACAAGAGTCTGATGCGGATTCGGGCAAACTCGCCGTCGAGCTAAGGAACGATGATGGCCGATATGCCACACTGGATGAACCACTCCGCACCGGCTCTGAGCTGTATCTTAGCCTCGGCTATCTCACGTCTCAGGGTAACGAGGTAAGCGAAGGGCAGTCCTTCCAGATAACAGCTTGCGAATACCGCAGCTCGGGGGGCAAATCCAGCCTGGCGCTGCATGCGGAGGATGCCTGGTCCGCCCTGACGGGCTGGCGGGCGCGCCACCAGTTCCGCTGGAACCGGGGCTCCAATCAGAAAGCAGTCAAAGATATGCTGGCCTTCGTGCTGGCTAAGGCAGGAATAAAGCTAGAGGTGCTCTCGACCTCGGCCACAATACTCAACTTCTATCCCGACTTCAGCATCAATCCGGGCGAAAACGGGCGCGAGGTCGTGAACAAACTGCTTTCCTTCGTCCCTGACGTTATTTTCATTGAGGGCAACAGGGCGTTTCTCCTCAACCCGCTCTCGAGCGATGCGTCCTGCTACACATATGGAAACGCTCACTCAATCTACGAGGGCAGATACGCTCAGGCGGAGCTTATGCCTAATTCCGTGCGTGTCGAGGGCTGGAACACAACAACTGGTGCGCCTATCATCGCCAGCGTTTTCGACTGGGAAGCCATCGAAAGCAATTATGACAGGCCAATCGTTATCGAAGACGGAAACCTCGGTTCTGTGGCACAGGCCCAAGAAAGAGGAGAGTCCATATTGAGGAAGTTTACCATTGCCTCTGCAGACGGTTTTATCAGCGTCCCGCCCAACTGCGGACAACAGCTTTACGATATCATCGAAATAAACGACCCCCGCGCCGGCCTGTCGGCAGTCAAGCGAAGGGTGCTGGGGATTGGCTTGCTTTATTCCCCCCGAACGAGTGAATATCGCCAAAAAATTATCCTGGGCGCGCCTTAACGAAAGGAGATTAACGTGACAATAAAGAAAGCTGTTCTGCGCAGTTTCGATTCATCGAGCTATACCGCAGTCGTCCAGTTATCGGGCAGTGACAAGTCCTATCTGGAGGGAATTACAGTTGCCCGAAACATACCGTCGGGGGAGATGCTGGCGGGACGCCGTGCCGCCGTTCTATTCTTCGACGAAAATAACGCGGGAGACGCCGTGGTGGTAGCTGTCTATGCTTAAGTCTTGAACTCGTCGTTGCTGGCCTGCTCGAAACAGTCGAAGCACAGGATTTCACAGGCCAGGGGCGTTGCGGCACCGGGGCTGGTGCGGTAGCGGGGCACCCAGCCGCCATGCTCGCGGGAGCCGCGTTTTTCATATATCATGCGGCGCGTGCAGCGCCCATAGGTATGGCTGTGAGAAAGACGGTGGCACTCGCACTGGCCTCCGGCTTTCTCCCAGGCCTGCATCACGAAAACTTCAGGGACTGTCATATCTTCTATATAATTATGGCAGCAAAAGAGGCGATAATCAATAACCTGTGCCTATTGACACTGCCATATTTCTAGACTAAAATAGCTGCGTTTTCTATAACGTTGGTCTGTGGCAACCCCGGGCCAGAAACAAGACCTGGGTTTTGTATTAAAGGAGGCAGGTAACTTAGTGTCCACAATCGTCTTCTCCAACGACAACGAGAGCGTCGACAGCCTGCTGCGGCGTTTCAACCGCAAGGTGACGCAGGACGGCGTTCTCTCCGAAGCCCGCCGCCGCGCGCGCTTCCAGAAACCCCTGACACGGCGCACCCGCAAGCAGGTGGCCGCCCGCCGCCAGGCAACCAAAGCCGCCCGCGCCAGCACCAAACCAGGAAAGTAGGTTCGCTCATGGAAAGCTCCCTCAAGACCAAACTCAACGATGACCTCAAGCAGGCGCTGCGAGGCGGCGACAGCCTGCGCTGCTCCGTAATTCGCATGCTGCTTTCAGCCATGAACTACAGCGAAATCGCCAGGCAGGCCACTCTTACCGACAGCGACATACTGGGCATCATCGCCAAAGAGATAAAGCAGCGCAAGGAAAGCATCGAGGCGTATAAATCGGCCAACCGCCCTGAACTGGCCGCCAAGGAAGAGGCCGAGATGGCCATCCTCAAGGCCTACCTGCCGGAACAGATGAGCCGCGACGAGATCATGAGCCTGGTTAAGAAAATAATCGCAGAGACTGGCGCAGTCGGCCCGCGAGACAAGAACAAGGTAATGCCTAAGCTGATGCCGATGGTCAAAGGCAAGGCCGACGGCCAGGAAGTCAACGCCGTGGTCAACGAACTGCTCGGCGGATAGACAACTTAGACGATAATATTAAAAGGAGAGGCGAAAACCTCTCCTTTTTTTATCTGGGACAATCTTACCCATGTTTTAAGAGGCACAAAACTATTGACAACCCATTGGTGCCGCATTATAGTCATATTCGATTATCCTGAGGAAGTGTAAAATATGAATGCTGCCGAAGGGAAAAGCAATCTATTAAAAAATACTTATGTCAAAAATATACTGTCGGCTCTGGCTGTGGCAGCTATTGGTTTTGTGCTTTTAAATCTTACCTTTCTACTTAGCTATTTAGTTTTTCAGTTTATCGATATCTTTATACCTGGCAACCGCGAGTCTGCACCTCAATGGATCCCATTAGCGCGACACATTTTGTTCCTCGCTATCATCGCTTTGATTTCGTGGGTTGTTTTCCGCTCAAAGCTGCCAGTACTTATTAAAGCGATTTTTATGACGGTACCAACAGCTGTAACCATAGTCACCATAGGGATAGTATCGTATCCCTCGCCGGTTCTGCCATATCTTTTCGGATCGCTATTGACCATCGGGGTTTTGTTTTATTTCTTTCGCACTCACAAACCATGGCTCTATTATTACAGTGTAATCCTGGTAGTACTAACGTTGATGATTTTCACTTTGATGGGTGGAGAAATATAATCACTGAAAGCTGAGTTGATACGCAGAGGAAATATATCAATCAATGAAATCTAAGATTGAGCTCCGTCGTCAACGAGCTGCGAGGCAGATAGACAACTTAATACTATAAGCAAAAGGAGAGGCGAAAAACCTCTCCTTTTTTTATTTTTAAGGTGTATAATCTTTAATCACAATGAAAAACACCGATAAAAGCCAGGCCTATTTCTGGACGCCGGAGTGGCAGAAAGGCGAAAAGAAAGCCAGCGCCGACATCAAAGCAGGGCGTGTCAAGGTTTTCGATACAGTCGATGAACTGTTGGAAGATTTGGGATAAGCTGGATTTCGACTCTACTATTCCGCAGGCAACACTTGTACTTTCTTGAATAAGGCTATCCGCTACGGTTCTTCGCTGCGCTCAGAACGACAGGATTTATTCCCTCGGGCTTAAATCGACCATGTCCCACGGCAGCTTTGCGTTCCTGCCCCAGTTCTCCAGCACAAAGTGGTCGAGGTTTATCCCCGCCTTTTTGACCGCTCTGCGCCAGGCCGCCAGTGACACTTTATCCATTTCCGCCAGCACAGCCGCCATGTCAGCATCCCCGCGCGAAAGCGCCGCCTGGACATGGCTCCACTCCGGGCTTTCGGCCTTCACCTCTATGCCTTCGCCACTCAGGCAATCCTTGAGACGTGTAATCCTATTTTCGAGAGTTGCCATATCTGCCATACCCAGCCGCTGAAAGGGCGTGCCCGCCTTGGGCACAAACGGAGCGACGTTCAGGGTAAGACGGCAGCCCTTCTGGCTTTTATCGAGTAAAGTCTGGCATTTGAGGGAGAGCGTGATAATTTCCTCGATATCCTCATCGGTCTCGGTCGGCAACCCAAGCATGAAGTAGAGCTTTAGCTGCTTGAACGGCTGCTCTGCGACTCTCCCGACCGCCTGCATTATGTCATCTTCTGTAAAACCCTTGCGGATGCTCTTGCGCAGGCGTTCCGAGCCGGCCTCCGGGGCCAGCGCCAGGCTGTGCGCCCCGCCCGCTATCATGAGTTCAAGCACCCGGGGCGACAGCTTTTTGAGGCGCAGAGAGGAGAGAGAGAATCCCGCCCCTATGTCCAGAATGCCTGAAAGAAGCCCTTCTATCTCTGGGTGGTCGGTTACCACCGGCCCCACCAGCCCGATGCGCTTTCGGTATTGTAGGCCCTCGCGCGCCTGTTTGAGCAGCGACTCCAGCGAGTGGAATCGCAACGGGCAGAAGGCGCGGCTCACCAGGCAAAAACTGCAGGCGGCGCTGCACCCGCGCTCCACCTCGATAAGATACAGGTCGCCAAGCTCGGTATTTCGTGTTAACACCACCGAGTGGGTAGGGAAATCATCCAGGATGGCCGTCCACCGGCGCGTGATTTTATGGCCGTCGTGGAAAGCCGAAACATAGACTCCGGGCAAGCCTAAGAGCTGCCTGAGCTTGTCCTCGCGCGAACTGTCCATGACCAGTATCGGCAACACGGAGGGTAGTATCACCTCGGCCTCACCGATGCATAGCGCATCGAAAAATGGCGAGATGGGCATGGGGTTGGCCGTGATGCAAGGACCTCCGGCTATGAGCAGTGGATGACTTTCGTCACGCTCACACGAGTATAGAGGAATGCCTGCCGCCCGCATTATGTTCGCCAGGTTGAGGTAGTCCAGTTCGTAGGAGAAAGAGAAGGCCAGGCAGGCATAATCCATCATGGGACGCGAGGATTCAAGGCTCAAAAAGGGTTTGCCGTCGTTTTCCCAGAAAACGCGTTCGCAGACGGCATCGCTTTCACTGTTGAGCATTTTGTAGATGGCCTGAACGCCCAGGTTGGACATGCCGACAGAATACTCATTGGGATATATGAGAGCGAACGGGTAGCGCCCGCCCCAGTCCTTGATGATGGTGCCCTCTTCGCCGGCCAACTTGCCGCCGCTGAAATAATCGGCGCGGCTCTGCGAGGGGGTGGGTCTTTCTTTCTTTCCTGCCATTGCCTTGATATTACAGCAAGACAGGCGCAGATACAATTGGACTTGTCATTCTGAGCACATTCGCCCGCTGAAGCGGACTCAGTGTAAACTCCGTGAAGAATCCCAGGGAGGGGGGCATTTCCTCTCCACCCCGAGATTCTTCGGTGGTCGTTGCCACCTCAGAATGACAAACGAAAAGAGCCTCGCTTTTTAAGCAAGGCTCTTCGTCTATTCCATTGGACTAACAGCTACGCCTCGAATCTGGAATTGTTCCAGAAATCGTTGAAAGGCTCGGGATTAGATTCGCTAAGCGCTTCATCGCGAGGCTCGTTGCGGGACACATCCCGTGGTTCGTGCCGGGTTTCGATGCGAGCTTCCTTGCGGGGCTCGTTCCGCTGGCCGTTCGGGATGTCTTTGCGGGGCTCGCTGTGGTTGGCGTGGCGGGGGGCATTCGGGCCGGGGGGCGGAGGGCCTTTCCAGCAGCCGCGCAGAATGCGCCCATCGAGGACGATAACGCGGTCGGCCACGTCTCTGAGCTGGCGCGAGGTGCGCTCCTGCCCGAAAAGGGCCACCTCGACGTGTTTGCCGTTGTCCTTCACCGCCTGGATGGCGCCCACGAAATCGTTGTCTCCGGCCACGAGTATGGCAACGTCATAATTGTTCTTGAAGGCATGCGTTATCATGTCGGTAGCAAGCTGCACGTCCACGCCCTTTTCGAAGGGCGGGCTGTTGGGCCACTGGTTGGTATAGACCAGCCGTCCCAGGCGCAGCTCGGTATAGGGAATGGCGGCCACGCTCTTGAAAAACTTTTCCTGGTCCTTGAAACGCTCGGGTTCTTCCACTTTGCCCACGACGGCATTGTAATAATACATGCGCACCAGGCGGCGTTTGTCCAGAATCTTGTTGCTGAAACAGCCCAAGTCGATGTCGGTTCGCTTGAAATAGGCCTTGAGCGAGTGGTACATGTTCGAGCCGTCTATGAATATCATGACCCGTTCCTGTCTGTCGATGTTCTCACCTCCTTTCGGTTATTGACTATCATTCAAACGACTGGATAGCACGCTATAAGGTTTCGTTCTTATGGGGTGCTTTCTGCTTTAAACAAACAGTAACCCTTGCGCTTCGGCCTTGTCAACACTTACTTCTACTGGGAAGTTAGTAATGAGGGCTTCCACCATAGGATGTCGTAACTCTTCGGTCGGACCGACATGATAAAAGTGTTCCCGCGTTATGATTTGAAATTTCGAGGTTTTCCAATTCCGCTCAATCAAATTGTTTGCCCGAAATTGATTACTGTGCCACGTAGAGAGTATGAAATTACATGGCAGGCGTTTCAAAATTTCTCCAAGTTCAACCTCATCATCTTCTGACCATGAGTTGAAATAATCAACATGACGCCCAGCATACGGGGGGTCAACATATACCAAATCGCCTGGTTTTGCTGTTGCCAGCGTTTGACGAAAATCAGCCGAGGAAAACTGCCAATCGTAAGCCGATGTAACCTCTGCAATGCGTCTGATCTGATTGGTAATTTTTGTTACGTATGCTTTCGCAAACCTCTCTGGTTTATGGCCAAAAGGTACGTTGAACTTTCCATTTCGGTTGAAGCGCATCACACCATTGAAGCATGATCTGTTCAGAAACAAGAAGTCCAAAACTGAATGGGTAGTATTAAACCTTTCGCGAACTTCATAGTAATATTTTTCCCCTCCGGTTCGCAGTTTTGCACCCTCCTCAATGAGAAAAACTTTAACCTTAGCTGGTGTTATCTCACCACTCTGGATAGCCTGATATAGGTGGATGATGTGGATATTTGAGTCGCAGAGCAGCGCTTTTCTGGGCTGTATATTCAAGGGGACAACGCAAGAGCCACAAAATGGTTCTATCCACCGGTCAAAAACCTGGCTGTTAGCGATTCTCCTGATATCGTCAACCATTTTTGTTTTGATACCCTGGCACTTGATGGGAGGAACAAACGGCGGCAAGCTCATTCGTTCCCCTCCTCATCATTCTTGTTTTCACCTTCCTCCAGATTAATGATTTCTTTTTCGTGCGCTCTTAACTTATCAATTCCACGCTTTTTATATTTAAGATAAGTCTTTAAATCTGTATAAGGTCGCTTTACCCCCAAAGCCTGAGCCATATCCCTGGTAAGATAATACATCCAATAATCGTCATAGATGTCTTCGCCTAAAGATGTGAATGGCCCAGCCCCATTGATAAGCTGTTCTATTTTGAGTACAGAACCAATGTTTTTTGTATTTCCGCTTCCAGGGCGTGAAGATGCTATCCGATACTTCGGTTGCGCAAAAAACTGGAAGTCTTTTATCACAGAGGGTATTCGAGGGAGTTCTTCCAATGAAAACTGCTTCCGTTCGTCTCCTACATTAGGACATTTAGAATAAATAACGCCTAATACAAAATGTCCGGAGTATTGGTTATACGGATAAAGTGTGTTTTTATTGCTTTCACGGTTTCTGAAATAACCGGTGAATGCACCCAAAGTCATCCCATTTACGTCTGTGTCAGTGGCTCTATATGTGCTCTTGATGTCAACGGCAAACTTAACGCCGGACTTTTTATGAGTAAAAGTTAAGTCTGGATAAAAATTCTGCTGGGGGCATAGTTCTAATTTATAATTACGTTTCTCTGCAAATTCAACAAACATCGGAAATAGCAATAATTCGAGGACTTTAGATACTATCTTTGTATCCACAGAAATTGAATAAATACGCTTATATACGTCTATAAACCCTTTAATTATCCATTCGCCCTCGTTAGTAGCCACTGCTTTGGCAAATGATTCAGCGTGTTGCTGCAGGTCTTCAAGGAATTTGTTGTTGTTCATTCTCTAGCACTTCGTATATCCGCAGCTCGGGCACACCAGGCAACCCTCCTGGTAGGCCAGCAAACTCGTGCACTCAGGGCACTGCCCGGCCACGTTCTTCACCAGCCCCAGGTCCTGCGTCTCCCCTTCGTGAGGCTCGCCCTTGTCGTGAGCCAGCCCGGCATGTCTTTCGAGGACTCCTGCGATAGCGTCGGCGCAGGAAAGGATGGACTTGCCGTTCTCCCAGGCAATGGACGGGCAGCGGATGCCTTTTAACTGCTTGACGAGGGAGGCGACATCGATGCCCGAGCGCAGCCCCAGCGAGATAAGGCGGCAGGTGGATTCGAGCTGCGCCGCGGCACAACCGCCGGTCTTGCCCAGGTGCGAGAACACCTCGCAGATGCCGTGTTCGTCGGAGTTGACGGTAACGTAGATATAGCCGCAGCCGGTGGTGACGCGCTCGGTGAAACCAGAGGTGACCTTGGAGCGCTTGCGCGGGGCCAGCACGCCAGATTTGGCCTCTTCCTTCTTTTCCCTGGTGGCATCCTTGCCGGTGGTGAGCACCTGCCCGTCGCGGCTGCCGTCGCGGTAAATGGTGATGCCCTTGAGGCGTTCTTCATAGGCCATCATGTAAACGTTGCTCACGTCGGCGGCGGTCGCCTCTTTGGGGAAGTTGACCGTCTTGGAGACGGCGTTGTCGGTGTGGTGCTGGAAAGCCGCCTGCATGCGCACGTGCCACTTCACCTCGATGTCGTGGGCAGTGACGAAGACGCGCTTGACCTCATCCGGCACTCCTTTGATGTCCTTCAGGTGCGCCCCGTCAGCCAGCTTCTGCATGAGCTCCTCGGAGTAGAAGCCCCCGCTCCTGGCGGCTTCCTCGAAAGAAGGATTGGCCTCGATGAACTTGGCACCGTCCAGGATGTTGCGCGTGAAGGAGAGGGCAAAAACCGGCTCCACGCCGCCCGAGCAGTTGGCAATGATGGAAAGCGTGCCGGTGGGGGCGATGGTGGTGCAGGAGGCATTGCGCACTTTGGGCGCGTCCGGCTTGTCGTAGATGCTGCCGTCGAAGGCCGGGAAGGCGCCGCGCTCCGCGCCCAGCTCCATGGAGGTCTTGTGCGCCGTGTTGTTGATGGCGCCCATGACCTGCTCGGCCACACTGAGCGCCTCTTCGGAGTTGTAGGGAATGCCTAGCTGGATGAGCATGTCGGCGAAGCCCATCACGCCCAGGCCTATCTTGCGTGTTTTGCGCGTCATTTCGTCTATGACAGGCAGCGGGAAGCGGTTAACGTCGATGACATTATCCAGGAAGCGCACCGCCAGCCGTACAGTCTCTTCCAGCTTTTTATAATCTATCTCGACTTTGCCGTTGCGCTTGAGCATGCGCGCCAGGTTGATGGAACCCAGGTTGCACGACTCGTACGGCAGCAGCGGCTGCTCGCCGCAGGGATTGGTGCTCTCGATACACCCGAGCTGGGGGGTGGGGTTGTCCTGATTGATGCGGTCGATGAAGACCACGCCGGGGTCGCCCGTCTTCCAGGCCAGCTCTACCATCTTGTCGAAAACGGCTTTGGCGTTCAGTTTGCCGGCCCCCTCTTTGGTGTGCGGGTTAATCAGCTCGTAGTCGGTCCCGGCCTTGACCGCCTGCATGAAATCCGTGGTGACGGCCACCGAGATGTTGAAATTGGTGAGCGAGACCATATCCTCTTTGGAGGTGATGAAGTGCATGATGTCCGGATGGGTGACGTTGAGGATGGCCATATTAGCGCCGCGCCGTGTGCCGCCCTGCTTTATAACGTCTGTCGCCACGTCGAAGGCCCGCATGAAGGATACCGGGCCGCTGGCCACGCCTCCGGTGGAGCCGACTCTGTCGGTCTCGGGGCGCAGGCGCGAGAACGAGAAACCGGTGCCGCCGCCGCTCTTGTGGATGAGAGCGGTGTTCTTGACGGCCTCGAAGATGGACTCCATGGAGTCCTCGATAGGCAGCACGAAGCAGGCCGAAAGCTGGCCCAGCTCGCGTCCGGCATTCATAAGGGTGGGCGAGTTCGGCAGGAATTCCAGACCGGTCATCAGGGAATAGAATTTCTCTTCCCAGGCTTTGACATCAGCTTTGGGATTGTGCTTTAGCTCGGCTGAAGCGATGGTCTGCGCCACGCGGCGGAACATATCCTCGGGAGTCTCTATCACCTTGCCCTGCTTGTCTTTTTTCAGGTAGCGCTTTTCCAGCACGCGCAGGGCGTTCTCGCTGAGTTTCGCGGGGACGGCGCCTGTTTTGGTCTTGGCGGGCATGGTGGGAGTCTCCTTCCTCGAACGTGATTTTGATTCTGTTTCTGGTTTGGGTTCTGACACTATTCTACTTTCTGCTGGTTTGATTTCATTAATTGACGCAGGAGGTTCGGTTATCTCCGCGCGAGAGGGGGGAGTATCCTCGACCCGCACCGGTTTCTCGACCGACAGGAACTCTTTCACCATAGCCAGGATGTCCGAATCGGAGGCTTGAGGTAGCGGCTGTTTGATGCCTTTAGGGATGAAATCCTCCATGCCAGGCAGCACGGCGGGGCGCTCCATGCGCCCGATGACCTGGGTGGTGAGCTTGTCTATGAGGTCGCGGTCCGAAATGCCCATGGAGGCGGCGGCATTGAAAATAGCGCGGGCAATCTGCGTGCGGTTGACCAGCCCTCCTGCCCCCGTTTTCGACTCACCCGGTTTAACCATAATAACCCCCGAACTGGATTAACCTGTATGGATTAGGAATTGATGGGTAGCGTGAGCTGGCCGTCCGGCGGGGAGGGATGGCTTAAGAGCGTATCGACTTCCTGCTTGAGGTCGGTGATATCCGTAAAATCGCGGTAAACGCTGGCAAAACGTATGTAGGCGATGTAGTCGAGTTTCTTGAGATGCCGCATCACCATGTCGCCGATGACCGAGCTGGGGATTTCGGCCTTGCCCATCTGGATGAGCTCGGATTCTATATCATCCGCCAGCGCTTCGACGGCCCCTTCTGCCAGCGGGCGTTTTTCACAGGCCTTGCGTATGCCGCTAAGAAGCTTTTCTTTGTTAAACTCCTCGTGCCGGCCGTCCTTCTTGATGACGTAGAGCGAGACCGGCTGAAGGCGTTCATAGGTGGTGAAGCGCGCCTGGCACTTGATACACTCCCGCCGGCGCCTGACACCGTCTGTGGTGTCGCGCGAATCCACCACCCTGGAATCGTCACTGCCGCAATAGGGACACTTCATAACATAACTACTAGATGTAGTATTACTATAATCAACGTAACACAATAGATAGTGGGAGTCAAGCGGTTTTGGCATTAAATTTCAAAACGATAGTATGGGTTTCCGCCTCCCGGGTCATTCAGATTGTTAAAAGCCTGAACAATAGTTAAATACAATCGTAGGGGCATAGCATAGCATGCTATGCCCCTACATTTAATGCTAGATTCCGTCCTCCTGTCCAGGTCCGACGCTGATTTTGAGTTTTTGTGGGGGGAGTCATGACTCGCCCCTGCATTTTTTGATTTGTCATATAACTTTAACCTCTTCTCCACCGATGTTATGACTCTTTAACAGGTCGCCGTTTAAAATCTATGCATGACAGTACAATCACGCAATCTGGAAAACGAAAGGGTTCCGGTAGAAGCCGCCCTCACCCCTGAATTGCAAACAGCCACCTTCTCCATGGGCTGATTCTGGGGGACTGACTCCCGGTTCGGGGGTGAAAGCGGAGTCGTTCAGACCGTCGCAGGTTATGCCGGGGGGAATTCAATCGGACCCACCTATCACAACCTGGACGGCTATTCTGAGACCACCCAGTTGCAGTTCAACCCGCTGGTGATTTCCTACGAACGGCTGCTTGAAATTTTCTGGAGCGGTATCGAGCCTACCCATCAGAAGAGAGGCCAGTACGCCAACATCATCTTTTACCACAACGACGAGCAAAAACGCCAGGCCGAGGAGTCCAAGCAGCGCCTTGAGGAGCGTTTGAAGAAAAAGACTTTTGTGGATGTCCTACCCTACAAACATTTCTTCCCCGCCGAGGACTACCATCAGAAGTACTCCCTGCAACAGTCGCGTGAACTTATGCGCGTTCTCCATAATGTCTATCCGAATTTCGCCGACCTGGTGAAATCCACAGCCGCCGCCCGACTGAATGCGTTTCAGGCAGGCTATCTCTCACAGCCGAAATTACGCGCCGAGTTGTCGCGGCTCGATTTACCGAAGCCCGCGCTCGACCATATCCTGGAGGTAGCCGCAGGCTCTTCCACCTCAGCGGCGGCTCATTGATTTGCGTTAAGCTCGACTCTATCGAAAAGTAAGGAGGCTGGACTTTCGTCCAGCCTCCTTTTGATGTCTGAGAGTCCGTCTTTATAAATTACGGGTTGTAGGAGCGCATCTGCGGGCGGGTTACCTTGTCCGCCGGGATGGCCTGGCGGTTGGATATCGGGCGGTTCCAGCGGCGCAGGAAGGAAGGCACATCCAACTCGTCCTCGGTCTTGATATTCCTGAGCTTCTTGGTGAACTCGTCGTCTTCCTTGGTATCGACTTCGGTCTTGTTGACGAAACCGGTGGCGATAAGGGTGATGCGCACCTCGCTGCCCATGGCCGAATCGGACGCCACGCCGAAGATGATGTTGGCGTCGGGGTCGACGGCCTGCTTGATAACCTCAGCGGCTTCGTTGACTTCAAAGAGGGTGAGGTCGGCGCCGCCGACCACGTTGAAGAGCACACCCTTGGAGCCTTCGATGGTCACATCCAGCAGAGGGCTGGCTAGCGCCGCTCTGGCGGCATCCACGGCGCGGTTCTTGCCGGTGCCGCGGCCGATGGACATCCAGGCGGGGCCGGCATCCTTCATGACAGCCTTTACATCCGCGAAGTCCAGGTTAATCATGCCGGGTACGGTAATGACCTCGGAGATAGCCTGCACGCCGTGGCGCAGCACGTCATCGGCCATCTTGAAGGCGGTGTCTACGCCGGTCTTGGGGTCGCACAGGTCGAGTAATCTGTCGTTGGGGATGATGATGAGAGTATCGACCTTGCCCAGCAGGCGGCTGATGCCGTCCATAGCGACCTGCATGCGATGGGTGCCTTCGAAAGAGAAAGGCTTGGTGACCACGGCAATGGTCAGGGCACCAGATTCCTTGGATATCTGGGCGATAACCGGGGCCGCGCCGGTACCGGTGCCGCCGCCCATGCCGGCAGTCACGAAGACCATATCGGCGCCGGTTACCATTTCCTTGATTTCATCGCGGCTCTCTTCGGCAGCTTTCTGGCCGGTGTTATGGTCGCCGCCGGCGCCCAAACCGCGGGTCAGCTTCTCGCCTATTTGCATCCTGACAGGGGATTCGGTGATTGCCAGGGCTTGGGCATCGGTGTTTACGGCGATGAACTCTACGCCCTGTATTTCTTCACGCACCATGCGGGTGATGGCGTTGCTGCCGCCGCCGCCGCATCCGAAAACCTTGATCCTGGCTCCATTGGGGACAAAACTCGTCTTTGCCATTTTTTTCTCCTTATATTCCTTCTTTTATTTATTATTTGCCAGAGAATAAGGAAGCCAGTCTGCTAGCCATATTGCGCAGACGTCCCGTAAATCCGCCACCGTTCCATTCCTGGGTGCGGCGCGCGGGATGCTTGGCCCCCCAAAGGAGCAGGCCGACACCGGTGGCATAGGCCGGGTCGCGCAGCGAGTCGGTGATGCCGGTGATGTGCAGCGGGCAACCGACGCGCACAGGTAGCTTGAGGACCTCGCAGCCGAGGGTCTCGATGCCCGAGAGGTTGGAGCTGCCGCCGGTGAGCACCAGGCCGGCCGGGATGACAGATTCGTAATCGGAGCCGGGGAGTTCCAGCAGCACCAGGCGCAGAATTTCTTCCACGCGGGCGTGCAGGATATCGCACAGGTCCTGATAGGAGATGCCGTGGCCGTCCTCGGAGATAGGCGTGCTGCCGGCCATCTTGTTTTCATAGACCGACATGACGCTGCCGTAGCGTTTCTTCATTTCTTCGGCCACCTCGAAGGGCAGGCCCAGGCCGATGGCCACATCGCGGGTGAGCTGGTAGCCGGCCACCGGGAGTATGGCGGTGTGATAGATGCTGCCTTCCTTAAAGACACAGATGTCGGTGGTGCCGCCGCCGATGTCGGCAATGGCCACGCCCGCCTGGCGCTCATCTTCGGTGAGCACGGCTTCGGATGAAGCCAGCGGCTCAAGCACCAGGTCGTCGATGTCGAGACCGATGCTGCGGACGCACTTGACCAGGTTCTGTATCGAGTTGGCGGCCGCCGTGATGATGTGGGTCTCCACGTCCAGGCGGAAACCATGCATGCCCACCGGATTTTTGACTCCCGGCTGGCCGTCCACCGCGTAGTTACGCGGTATGACGTGCAGCAGCCTCCTGTCCTGGGGGACCTTGACGCTCTGCGCGGTGGTCATAACGCGCTTGAGGTCGTCCGGCCTTACCAGTCTGTCGTTGCGGGTGATAGCTACCACGCCCCGGTTGTTGGTGGAAGAAACATGCCGGCCGGTCACGCCGACATAAGCCGACTCCACCCTGATGTTGCACGCCTGTTCAGCCTTGCGAATCGATTCGCGGATAGCTTCTTTGGCGTCATTGATATTGACCACCAGCCCCTTGTGCATGCCGTACGAGGGGGTGATGCCCACACCCACCACACGAACACCGCCGTTGTCCTGCTCGGCGATGATAGTGGCTATCTTGGTGGTGCCGACATCGATTGCGGTAATGGTTGATTTCCTGCTCATGTACTCCTCCTTTTACAGACTGCTGCTATAATAAACTCCTGCGAGTCAGTTCTGACATTCACATCTTTATCCCCTCTCCTTCCGGGACATTGCCCCCGCCACCTAGTTCAAATTGAGCGTTGCGCCGAAAATCATCCTCAGCTTGTCCGGGTGTTTCCAGCCGCTGGTCTCGTTTCCAGCAAGCTGGCTGAGACGTTGCGCCGTTTCCTGCCATTCTTCGCTGCTTATAATTCTCTGCGCCACCCGCAGTTTGGCGCTGCGCGAGCGCGGATTGGCTTTTTCTTCTGCCAGGCTGGGGGCGATGACCCCCTTGTTCACCAGACACAAGCGGGGCTGGTGATGGCAAACACACTGCGGCAGGCCGGGCGGGCAGATGCAACCGGCGGCTTCCCGCCGCATAAAGTTCTTGACGATACGGTCTTCCAGCGAATGGTAGCTGATGACCACAAGACATCCCTCATGTCCCAAGAGGTTTACCGCCTGCCCGAGCGCCGATTCGAGGTGTTCTAGCTCCTGGTTGACGGCGATACGCAGGGCCTGGAAGGTCTTGGTAGCGGGGTGTATGCGTCCGCGCGCCGGCATGGCGCGGGAGATAACGTCGGCCAGCTCGTCGGTGGTGCGGATGGGACGCGCCCGCACGATGAGGTGGGCTATCTGGCGGCTATGCGTTTCCTCGCCGAATTCATAGATGATGCGCGCCAGTTCGGCTTCGGAGTACTTATTGACAATGTCGGCAGCGGAAATGGCCTGCTCCGGGCCGAAACGCATGTCCAGCGGCGCGCCGTGCTTGAAGCTGAAGCCGCGCCCGCTCTCGCTGAGCTGGAGGGAGGAAAGTCCCAGGTCGAACAAAATGCCATTGACCGGCTCGAAGTCGTTTTTAAGACAGATGGCTTCCAGATTGGCAAAGTTGTCGTTGACGATGAGCGCCGAGGCCCCATATCGCGAAAGGCGCGCTCGCGCCAGCCTTACGGCTTCCGGGTCGGCGTCGATGCCCAAGAGCTGCCCTCCCGGCGCGCTGCGCTCCAGTATGGCTTCGGCATGCCCGCCGCCCCCCGCCGTGCAGTCGATATAGCGGCCGCCCGGCTGGATAGACAGGGCTTCCACGGTCTCCTTCAACAGGACCGGAATGTGCGTGGTGGTTGGCATCCCGACTCCCCTAGTGCCTTTCCAGGCTTTCGATTATCTGCCAGGCATCAGCCAGGTCAGTGTTCTTCTCGGCATCCCAGGCGGCCTTGTCCCACAGCTCGATATAGCTGTTGGCTCCGGCGACGACAATGTCCTCATTCAGACCGGCATACTGGCGCAGCGTCGTCGGCAGGTTGATGCGGCCCTGGGCATCGATGGTGGTATGGAAAGCGGTGGCGAAGAGGGCGCGGTTTATCTTGCGCAGCTTGCTGGGCGGCAGTCCGCCGGCTTCCAGCTTGTCCGCCATTTTCTTCCACTCGGCGATGGTGTAAACTGAAAGGCACTTTTCCTGGCCGGGCGCGACTATAATTCCGTCCTTGAAGTAAGGACGGAAACGGGGCGGAAACGGCATGCGCCCCTTGTCGTCTATACGGTATTCAAATTCGCCCAGAAACATAGGAGAAAAATCCTCTACTCCCCACTTCTTCCCACTTTCTACCATTCTACACTACATGCACCCATCGTTGTCAATAGTTTTAGAAGGAAAATTTATTTATAAGACAACATAAAAGCCGATAGTACTAGTCTGGAAAGCCATAAAAGCAGGGAAAATGAGCTTTTTGGCGGAAAGGCACTATTTAAATATGTAAAGGGAGCGTAATAATAAATCGACGTGTCAATTGCTCAAATACACTCTACGGTTATGGTAGAATGAATTTACTATGCGTATAGACATACTCACACTCTTCCCGCAGCTTTTCGAATCACCGCTCCAGAGCGCCATCTTCCAGCGCGCCAGAGACAAGGGCCTCGCCTGCTTCAATATATATAATATCCGCGACTACACCCACGACAAGCACCACGTGGTGGACGACTACCCGTTCGGCGGCGGGGCGGGCATGCTGCTCAAGCCCGAGCCCGTATTCGAAGCCCTCGAAGACGTGCTCAAGGACCGTCAACCGGATGAAGAACCCATCCCCGTCATCCTGATGACGCCGCAGGGCAAGCCTTTCTCGCAGCCAATGGCCTATAAGCTGGCGGAGCACAAGCGTCTGGTTATCCTCTGCGGGCACTACGAGGGCGTGGACGAACGCGTGCGCGAGCACATTGTCACCGAGGAAATAAGCATAGGAGATTATGTCCTCTCAGGCGGGGAACTCCCGGCGCTGGTGGTGGCCGACGCCGTGGTGCGCCTTATCCCCGGCGTTCTGGGCTCCGAGGAATCCGCCGCGGCGGACTCGCACTCTGACGGCCTGCTGGAACATCCCCAGTACACCCGCCCCGCCGACTTCCGCAGCTGGAAGGTCCCCGAGATTCTGTTATCGGGCAACCACGCCAAAATCGCCGCCTGGCGCCGCGAACAATCGCTTTTGAGGACGGCGGAACGCCGCCCTGAACTGCTGGACAGAGCCAGCCTGACGGCCAGAGAGAAGAAGATGCTCCAGTCGCGGGCGGAGAATGAGAGCAAACCGAGCCGGCCCGGGGCCGACTTCAGCTTTCCCGACGAATGATGTGACAACCCGCTTGCATTTTACACTGATTTTACATTAAGGTAATATGGAGACAATAACCCTCTAGTAAAATTGATACCGCGCGTTACCCTGAACAGGCTATATATGGCAAATGACAGACACAACATCACGATTATTTTCAACTCAAGTGAACCTGCCTCTTACCCCTGCGGCATAGCTTCCCGCTTCCTTTGGCAAACGGGATTTATCCTTTAGGCTAAATCCTAAAGGAGACTGAAAGAGATTTCCTTAACTTGTTGTTGTGAGGCTACGCCTGGAGGGAGTCGAAGGGTATTTGTCGCTATCAACCTTTCATATTGGACGCAGGTTATAACGGTTAGTAAAGCCTTAACCCTTCACCCCAACTTGAATATTTGAGCCTGTTATGTTATTTTATATGGATACTAAATTAGTTGAGGTAAACGTATGGTCGCCGATACCAAGAAGAAAGCCACCAAGGAAGTCAAAGAGAAAAAGGTCGTCATCAAGAAAGAACCCATCCCCCAGCTTACCGCTGGTGATAACATTAAGGTCAGCATGCGCATCGTCGAAGGCGACAAAGAGCGCATCCAGATGTTCCAGGGTGTGGTCATCAAGATTCACCATTCCGCCGACGGCGGCAACTTCACCGTGCGCCGCGTGGCTTACGGCGTGGGCGTGGAGCGCACCTTCCCCTATGCCTCACCGCTGGTAGCCCGCGTCGAGCTGGTGCGCCACGGCAAGGTGCGCAGAGCGCGCCTGTTCTACCTGCGCAACCTTTCCGGCAAGGCCGCCCGCATCAAGGAAAAGCGGCTGAGCAAGGAAAAGCTGGCTATGATAGAGGCCGCCGGCGCTTCCGAGATAGAGGAACTGCCTGTGATGGAAACCCCCGTGGCTGAAGCCCCTGCCGAGGGCGCTCCCGCCGCTACCGCACCTGAAACCGAAGTCAAGGCTGAATAACAGCATTTAACATTAACGCTCGCCTGTGAGCAGGATGAGGAGTACGGCTTTGTCTTATGCCGAAGTCAGCGTCAACTCCCCTGCCGGCGAGCGTCAGCTTTTCAGTTACTCTATACCTGAGAGTCTCAACCTCGTCCCCGGCCACGCCGTGTGGGTGCCGTTCGGCAGCCGCGTCCTGCAGGGCGTCGTGGTCGAACTGTCCGAGTATCCTTCGGTCGAATCGGTGCGACCTATCGACAGCCTCATTCAGTCAGAGCCGCTGCTTTCCAGGACGCAACTTGAGCTAGCCCGCTGGATAAGCAATTACTACCTCTCACCCCTTTTCGCCGCCATCGCCCTCTTTCTGCCGCCGGGTTTCGAACGCCAGCCAATCACTTTCCTGAGCGTCACGGATAAAGCGGAGTCAGACGTTTCCAGCCTGAGCGACGAGCAAAAGCAAGCCTTAAAGGCGATACAACGAGAGGGAACAATCGGCCTGAAACAGCTCGAAAAGGAACTGGGAAAGAAGGCCGCGCAGAGGCTCTCTTCACAACTAATAAATCGAGGACTGATTACCCGAAGCTACCAGCTAGAGCGCGAGCGGGTAAAGGCGAAGCGGGAACTTTATGTCAAACTCATAGCCTCTCCGGCTGAGGTTGAACAAACACTCGCTGTCCTCAAACGGAGGGCTAAGAAGCAGGCTGAACTCCTGAAATACATCTCACAGCAAAGCCGTCCAATACCCCTCGCTGAGGTTGTCGGAGCCGGCTTCTCCCGTACGATAATTAACCCTCTAGTCCAACAGGGATTAATCAGCCTTGTACCCGTCGAGATAAAGCGCGAGCCCATAGATTATTCACGCATTGCACCATCAGCCCCCCTCAACCTGACGCCGGCGCAGAGCGAGGCGCTTTCGGCTATCACGCAGAGCCTCAAATCAGGTAAACCCGGCGTTTTCGTGCTGCGCGGCGTCACCGGCAGCGGCAAGACCGAAGTATACCTGCAGGCGCTAGCTGAGACGATGAAACTCGGCAAGCGCGGTATCGCCCTAGTCCCAGAGATAGCCCTCACCCCACAGACCATCGAGCGCTTCGCCGGCCGCTTCCCGCACAAAGTCGCCGTGCTGCACAGCAAACTCTCGCTGGGCGAGCAGTTCGACCAGTGGCGTGACATTCAAAAAGGCGAGTACGACGTCGTGGTGGGGCCGAGAGGCGCCGTCTTCGCCCCGCAGCCGGACCTCGGCCTCATCGTTATAGACGAGGAACACGAGTGGACGTATAAACAGCAGGAACAGGCTCCACGCTACCATGCCAGGACGGTCGCCCTCAAGCTGGCGGAGCTGACGGGAGCCACCGTTATACTGGGCAGCGCCACGCCGGACGTGGAGACTTATTACCACGCCAAAACAGGTGATTACACGCTGCTTGAACTCCCCGAGCGCCTGACTCCCCGCCCCGGTTCGCCCATGCCGGACATCGAGCTGGTGGACCTGAGGGAGGAATTAAAAGCGGGCAACCGCAGCATGTTCAGCCGCCCCCTGCGCGAGGCCATCGGGCAGGCAGTCAGCTATAACGAGCAGGTAATACTGTTTTTCAACCGCCGCGGCAGCGCCACCTTCGTGCAGTGCCGCAACTGCGGGTTTGTCGTCAAATGCAAGCGCTGCCAGGTACCGATGAGCTACCACTCAGCCGAAGAGGCGCTGGTGTGCCACCAGTGCAACCGCAAGGAAGCAGTGCCCACCACCTGCCCGCGCTGTTTCAGTCGCAGGATAAAGTTCCTGGGCATCGGCACGCAGAAACTGGAGGAGGAGACGGCGCAAGGCTTCCCCAATGCGAGATTGCTGCGCTGGGACAGCGATGTGACGCGCGCCAAACATTCGCACGCTGAGATTATGGACAAGCTCAAGAGCCATCAGGCCGATATACTCATCGGCACGCAGATGGTGGCCAAGGGACTCGACCTGCCGCAGGTGACGCTGGTAGGCGTGGTCAGCGCCGATACCGCCCTCAACCTGCCCGATTTCCGCGCCGGGGAACGCACTTTTCAACTGCTGTCGCAGGTGGCGGGGCGCGCCGGGCGCGGCGAGCATCCAGGGCGCGTCATCATACAAACCTATTCGCCCGAGCACTACGCCATACAAGCGGTGCTCAAGCAGGACTACGAGGCTTTCTATAACCAGGAGATAGCCTTCAGGCGTGAACTAAACGAGCCGCCCTTCTCGCAACTGGTGCGCTTGACCTACGTCCACGTCAACGAAGACGCCTGTAGAGATGAGGCCAAGCGCATGAAACGCCGGCTTGAGGCGGACATCGCGGGGCGGGGCATTATAGACCTGAGCCTTATCGGCCCGGCGCCGGCCTTTATCGCCCGGCTGCGGGGGCGCTACCGCTGGCAGCTAACCCTGCGCGGCAACCAGCCGGAGAGGTTGCTAAATAACGGTGCTGTTCCGTCGGGCTGGGCCATAGACGTGGACCCGGTGGGACTTGGGTAACGGACAAAACTACCCGCATTGCACTAGGCAGCAATATGCAAACACGCGCGCTTCAAATTGTAGCAACACTAGCAATAATTTCAGCCAAGTTTATGTTTGACTAGTTCCAGTTCCCATCCCAAACTATGTTTACGCTAGCCACAATCCCCAGACTTTGCCAAAAAAATCCTTCCCCTGGGAATAAGCTTTCGGGGGAGTAGGGTTTACCGATTTGGATGTTCACTGTTTTGTCACGATTTGTTGGCCGTGTAGTCGTGGCTCCTGTATCATCGATGTATATGAGACCCTTGTCGGTCGTATTGAACACATTGAGGGCATGCCCACTCGCCGTGCCTTGCAGTTCGATGATTACATATCCGCACCTAAACCCTGCCATTTCTGAACTATTGTGGAGCCTTTCGGCGAAATCAGAGCAAATCCTCGGTACGCTGGGGTACGGGACCAAATTATTAATCGCTGCTTGGACACCTTTAATATCGACTTTACTTTGAGCTGAACCATAATAAGAACCCGGAGATTGATTGGCATACGCCAGATTGTAGTAATAAGTATCCGTGTATTCATGCTGGAGGAAGTCTAATAATTGGGAATAAGTCGGGTCAGTCGAATTAGTGTTGTTTATCAATACAATTGGGTTATTATAGCTATCAAAGTAATATGAACCGTTTATTCCAACTAAACCCAAATGATAATTTCCTATTACATTCGATGAAGGAACGCCTCCAAAATAGGCCCTCACATTATCTAAATAACCTATAAATGGTTCAGCCTTGTAATAGTAAATTCCTCCTACTGTGATACCAATGATCAAAACTAGTGTGAACAGGCATCCGAAACATCCGTTCCTTTTATCGGGGGTTGTATCTGTTATTTGCGGAGAACCATTAATTAGAGGGCGCTGAGAAGTAGCTGAACTATCGAACTGATAATGAGTATTATGTGCAATATCAGAAGGACTAAGTCCTACAGCCCGACATTTGAGGTTTAAACATTCATAGACTTGGCCTTTTGCATTATGCCATAGAGACTGCTTTTTACACCTTGGGCACATTGAAACATAGCTAGAGTGGACTTCCTTTTTTAGTTGTTTCAGCCGCTCTGTTTGACATTCCACGCAAGTACAGTTCGGCGGATGTTTACCTTTATACCAGTCTCGATCTTGTATTCCCATCGTAAAACCCCGAGTAGCCACAGGGCGAACTAGTTCTAGTCGATGGAATTATAAACCCATCGAAAGTAATTTGATACCCTTTTCGCCCGCATGACAACATTGGCTATACTTGAAGTTGCAAAATTATTAAGAGGCGTTTTTAATTGCTCTTTAATAACAGCCGACTATGGCCAGTCTATAAACGTATTTGCTAAGGCCGCATTAAAAGAGGGTTTACTGATAGCGCGTAGAAAGTTTCCTCTATTGCCGAAGTTAGTATTATTTTCCAATTCGGGAATATTAAGCTTCAATATTTCAAGAGGGATGGCTTGGTTAAACGGTAAATACCAGTAATTTATAATTTTGCTATTTCCCTTTGCATCTATATCTGTTACTATTCCAACCCCGGGCGCTTCCCTAAAATGACTGGGATAACCACCAGTACAATACAACAGAATGACATCTCCTGGCTGAACATTCTGCGAAGTGACATAGCCTGCCAAGAGGGGATAATTGCCGCCTTCGATTGGGTTTGCGGCATGATGTATTGACCCAAAAGCCGCCAGGAAATACTTCGGTTTGTATCCGGAAGCTGAAGGATTTGCCATTTTTAACCTCCGTTAGCTTTATCCAACATCGGCATGGATGATATACCATGCTCTTTGAATTGTAAAATATTCAAAAATATCATACCGGCGCGATGTTTTTCCTCGGTCTTTCCGTGACGAAGCCGAAGTAGTGAGGATAAATAAGGAGGCCCCGCCTCTCGCGAAGCAGGGACTCTCAAGCCGACCCTCTGATTATCTGCTAGTGTCCGATGATATCGGCTATCTCGCCGGTGGCGCGGTGGACTCCTCTCAACTAAGCCTCTTTTTCCTTGCCAAATCCACCCGCTTTCGTCTATCCTGAGAACGTGGATGAAACTCATTTAGAGGTCTTCCTGAGCCCGGCTGTCCGCGATATTCTCGCAAAGTTACAGAATATTCTGGCGCAACGCCATATCGAAGCCTACATAGTAGGCGGCCTTGTGCGCGACATGGTGATGGGACGTAATAAGGCGGACATCGATATTGCCATCGCAGGTGATGCCCTTGCTATCGGACCGGAGATAGCCGTACATCTCAAAGCTCACTGCGTGGTTTTAGACAGCGAGAATAGCGTGGTACGCCTGCTACCCCAAAAAGAGGGCCTCGAAGTATTTGAGGCGTGGCAGATAGATGTAGCTACGCTTCAGGGCAACCTCGCAGAAGACTTGGGCAGGCGCGACTTCACCGTCAATGCCCTGGCTATCGACCTGGCCAAACTCAGTTTGACATCAAACGATAAAATTGAGGCAACCGTCATAGACCCTTTCGGTGGGTTAGGCGATATCCAAAAGAAACTCATCCGCGCCGTCAACCCGCAGGTTTTCAAAAACGACGCTATCCGCCTGCTGCGCGGCTTACGCCTCGGAGCAGACCTCGGCTTTGTCATCGAGTCGCAGACCGAGGCCTTGATAGAGCGCGACCATGAACTGATTAAAAACGTGGCCGGTGAGCGCGTGCGCGAAGAGCTGCTACGTCTGCTGGCGCTGCCCGACAGCTACCAGGCCATCGTTTATATGGATAAGCTGGGACTGCTTACCGCTATCATCCCCGAGTTGGCCCCCACCCGTGACGTGGACCAGCCTAAAGAGCACGCCTGGAACGTTTTCCACCATTCGGCCCGCTCCATCTCGGCGCTTGACTTCATTTTACGCCGGAGCGGTTGGGCGTTCGCCGACAGCAGCGTCCTCGCCGGGATACCCTGGGATGAAAATATCGAGAGTTATTTTGAGGCTAAAGTAAGCCCGCTGTCCACGCGCCGCGTGCTCACCAAGCTGGCCGCCCTGCTGCACGACATCGCCAAGCCGCAGACGCGCATCGTCAACGAGTTCGGCAGGGTGCGTTTTTACGGCCACCCGCAGGAGGGCGCGCCTGTCGCCGCCGCCATATTGGAGAGGCTGCGCTTCAGCAAGCACGAGATAAAGTTCGTGGAAACCATCGTGCGCTACCACCTGCGCCCGGTGCAGATGACCGAAGACGGAGCGCCACCCACCAGACGCGCGGTTTATCGTTATTTCCGCGACATGGACGAAGCCGCCATCGCCACGCTCTATTTCAGTCTGGCCGACCACCTGGCCACACGCGGCCCGGACCTGGAAAAAGCTAATTGGGATTGGCATGTCGGGGTAATGGCGCACCTGATAACTGAGCACGAAAAAGCTCCTGAGACAATTGAGCCTCCGAAGCTGCTCGACGGCCACGACCTGAAGCATGCATTAGGACTCACGCCCGGTCCCCGTCTGGGCGAGTTGCTGGAAGAACTGCGCGAGGCTCAAGCTGCCGGTGAAATCACCACGCGTGAGGAAGCGCTGGATTATGTCAAAAAGATGGTGGACGAGGGGGAAAAGCAAACTCGGCGAAAAGGTTCAGCTTAACTCAAACAATTCTCGCAGCCTTGCAATGGAAGGCTTAACATCGGGGGATTTCTCTCCTGACCGGCAGGGACCCAGTTCATCATCGATGTTCTCGTTCCCCATCAGCACATCGAACACCGCCTTGACGCTCCCCGCCAGAGCCTCCAGGTTATAGCCGCCTTCAAGGCTGAACACTACCTTTCCTCCGCAGCATTCATGCGCCAGCGCCTTTATCCGGCGCGTAATTTGAGCGTAACCGCTGGTACTCAGGCACATGGAGGCCAATTCGTCCGCCCAGTGGGCATCGAAACCCGCCGAAACGAGGATTAGCTGCGGTCTAAAACGCCTGCCGAGGGGTAAAACGATTTCATCGTAAACGCGCTCATATTGGTCGTCTCCGCAGCCGGAAGGAAGAGGTATGTTGAACATATTTCCCGCGCCTCGTTCATCTACATCCCCGCTGCCCGGGTATAGAGGTGACTGGTGGGTAGATACGTAGCAAACACGCGGCTCATCACGGAATATATCCTGGGTGCCGTTGCCATGGTGCACGTCAAAGTCCAGAATGAGGACACGTTCAAGCCCGTATCTATCCAGCGCGTGTGCCGCAGCCACTGCTACATTATTGAAAAGGCAGAAGCCCATCACCTGCTCGTAGGTAGCATGGTGCCCCGGGGGGCGAACGAGAGCGAAAGCAGAGCCTACCTCCCCGCCCATCACGGCGTCCACAGCGCTCGCCACGCCCCCGGCGGCATACAGGGCGGCCTTGAAAGAATGACGAGAAACCAGCGTATCGGCGTCTATTTGGCCGCCCCCTGACGCAGCCAGTTCGCGCACAAAGCGAATGTGTTTCTCGCTGTGCACGTGCAGCAGCTCATCAAGAGTCGCCTGGCGCGGAGCGATGTGGGTGAGTTTTTCCCAGAGGCCGGATTCTTTAAGCCGCAGGATGATGGCCTCCAAGCGCTGCCTGTTCTCCGGGTGTTCGCCGGTGTCGTGCCCCAGGTAAACGGGGGCGTAGACCAAGCCCACCTTCATAGGATATACCTCCTATTTGATGATGGTCTGTATGCCAGATATGATGAAGCGGAAGCCGAAGAAAACCAGAAAAAGGCTGGTGGCGATAAAGAGCCATTCCTGAAAGCGCTTGTCCAGGAAATGATGCGTCTTATTGATAAACACGGACACGAATGTGAGCCAAACCAAGTCGCACAGCCAGTGAATGATGACGAGAATAAAAAGGCCTCTCACTCCGTAGTCCAGGAACTGCATCACCAGCAGGCTACCGATTGTGGCCCACCACAAAAGAAAGAGGGGATTGAGCGCGCTCATAACGATGCCGGCCACGAAGGCAGGATAGGGCAAGTCCTTACCTTCCCTTACTACCTTGGCACGGTCGCGGAACATGCTGACGCCCAGCCACACAATCATAGCCCCACCAGCCAGGCTCAGCACTATCTGAACGGCCGTATCCTGGAAAAAACGGGAGAAGCCGAAATAGATGAGGAGTATGAGGGGCACCTCGACGACGGCATGCCCCAGAGCCATTTGAGCCCCTGCCCAGGGTGATTTATAGCTCTTGGCCAGGGTAACGGCGAACATCGGTCCGGGCATCATCACGCCGGATAGAGAAATGACGACCACACTGGCTATAATCGGCCACATAATGCGGGATTATAGCATTTTACCCACTTAGAATTCCTATAGACGGCGGCAGGTTTGCTTTCGAAATAGTAGGTGAGCGTTACCTTGACTGGCGTATCGTCCTTGATAAGGTCGGGTGTTAAGAAGGCTTGAGTCTCCGTTGCTTTATCGACTATACTGGTGCCAGTCTGATAGGGGTGAGTCGATGCTGGACTTGAGCCGCGTAGCCGGACAAATCGGGGAGATGGTGGGCCAGCTCAAAGCCGATGGGCAGGAGAGGCAGCAGCACCTTGTCCGCGCCCTTACCCTGATGGTGGACAGGTCTGTCGACTTCGAAAAACTCAAGCGCAAGGCAGCGCAGAGCAAGACGACATTTCTCGTCGCCGGGTTGGTCGAACCGCTAGCCACTCATACAAAACCCGCGGAAACGCCAACGGACTTCAGCGTCATCGCCACCGACGGCTCGCAGATAGACGTGGACCGCCACCAGTCGGCGCGTTGCTACCTCATCAACATAGGACGTATCCGACTGGACTACGGAAAGAACCCGCGCGCTACGCTGGAGAGCCTGCCCAGACTATGTGCAGATGATAATGCCCTCGTCATATCCGGCGGCACCAGGGAACAGGTGGTAGAGGGTGCGCTGCTCAACATCAAGCGCTCCGTGGACGAATGCCAGCACCTGGCGGATATGTCGGCAGAACTGCCCCCCGCTCAACCCGCGCTGGCCGTCATCGACGGCTCGCTCATCCTGTGGGGACTGGCGGGCAAGGAGTTTCCCGATTTCGTAGTCGAGGAGCTGTTAGATAAAGGCTTCATCAAGTGCCTCGACGACATGCTCAAACTGGCAAAGAAGAGGCCGCTCGCCCTGGCGAGCTACATCAGCTTCCCGCGCTCGACGGACGTGGTAAACGCGCTCCGCCTGGTACTATGCCCGCACGACCCGGCGGACTGTGATAAATACTGCGGTGAAACGAATATCGGCAAGCGCCCTTGCGACGCGGTGGCCGGCGTGCAGGACCGGGACCTATTTGCCAATCTGCTGGCGGACAGCGAGCGTTCCGCCCTGTTCACCAGCCAATCAAAGATAGTCAAAGAGAATTACGGCAAACACTGGGTCAACTTCTTCTACATGAAGCTGGAGGACGAAATAGCCCGCGTGGAGATACCCGAGTGGGTGGCGCAGGACACGGCAAAACTTGGCATGACCCACGCCCTCATGCTCGACCAGTGCCGGCGCGGCCAGGGCTATCCGGCTGCGCTGGCGGAAGCGCACGAGCAGGCGGTGGTTACGGGGGCGGACCGCGAGAACTTCCAGCAGCTTGTGGAGATATTGATGGCTGACGAGCATATGACGCAGACTACCTCAGCCAAGAGCCGAAGCAAAAAGACGAGGTGGGTGTGATACCTTTGTCATTCTGGAGGAGGAGTGCAGCGACGACGAAGAATCCGGGGTGGGGCGCATTTTTCCCACTCCCCAGATGCTTCAGCCCGCCTGCGGCGGTCTTCCAGCATGACAACGCCGTAAGTTTTCACTCGATACGATAGAATTGGAACACTCGCAATGACAACATAATGAGGGATACGATATGAAACAACCGCAACAGCGTCTCGGCGAGGTAATCGAAGCCTCTACCACCGGCTTTACCGCCCAGTGCTACGAGCTTTACGAACTGCCGCCCCTCGGCTCCCTCGTGAAGACAACCGAGGGGGAAATCGAGCTTTACGCCGTGGTCTATCAAGCCACAACAGAGGGACTGGAACCCGGCCGCAAGCCCATCGCCCGCGGCAAGGATGAAGCCTCCGAGGAGGCTATCTTCCAGTCCAGCCCGCAGCTTGCCAAACTGCTCAGAAGCGAGTTCTCGGCGCTGGTGGTGGGGCACAGAAACGGGAATAAAATCCTTCAATATTTGCCGCCCCGCCCCGCCCGCATCCACAGCTTCGTCCATGCCTGCACGGCAGAGGAAATCAAGGCATTCAGCCAGGCTTTCGGCTTCCTGAATATTCTGGTCAACGCCGAACTGGAGACGCCGTCGGATGAGCTTATCGCAGCCACTCTGCGCCTGATGAGTACTACCCATGAGGACAGCCGCGCATTTCTGGTGGGCGCGGGCAAGGAACTGGCCGCCCTCCTGGGGCAGGACTACGCCAGACTTAAAGCAATCCTTGAGAGGATAAAACCAACGGACGAAAGCACGAAATCCTAATATCTAAATACTAAACAAGCTCAAAATACTAATATCAAATGATTAAAATATTTTGGACATTGAGGTTTTAATATTTGAATTTATTTAGAATTTGGTGCTTGGTGCTTAGGATTTTGCATTAAAGCGAGGTTTTCATGAACGAAGACGCTAGACTCGGAATGGTCGTTGCCGGCTCATTGAGCGAAGGCGTGGCCGTGAGGCTGGACGCCAGCGCCTCTGTTGAGGACGTGGTTGTCGGACGTTATGTCACCATCCAGGGCAAGAGCCGCCGCTTCCTGGGCATGATAACCGACGTGAAACTCGACGCCAGCGACCAGCGCATGACCTTTTCTCCCCCCGACCCGTCGGATACTTTCAGCGCCGAAGTGCTCTCAGGCACCAGCGCCTATGGTTTACTGACCGTCACTCCCTATCTCGTCATCGGCGGAGACGCAAAAACGGTCGTTGAGGGCCCGCAGCCGGTTAAGACCATCCCCAGCCACTTCTCCCCCGTCGGGCTCTCGTCGGATGCCGACATCGAACTGGTTTTCGGCAAAGAGGACGATAAGCATTTCTACATCGGCAACCCGCTGGATATGGAGACCAAACTCTGCCTCGACCTGCCGGAATTCGTTAAACGCAGCAACGGCATCTTCGGCAAAAGCGGCACGGGCAAGACCTTCCTGACGCGCATTTTGCTTATCGGCATGCTGCAGAAGAGCGCCTGCGTCAACCTGGTGTTCGACATGCATTCGGAATACGGCTGGGAGGGCTCGTCGGAAAAGGGACGTAAGGTCAAGGCTCTCAAGCAATTATTCCCGACCAAAGTCTCCATCTTCTCCCTGGACGAGGAGAACGCCCGCCGCCGTCAAGTAGCCACAGACTTTATCGTGAAAATCGGCTACGACGAGATAGAGCCGGAGGACATGTCCCTGCTGAAACAAACGCTCAACCTCACCGACCTGGCCGTCGAGGCCTGTTTCACGCTGCGCAAGCGCTTCGGACGCGACTGGATAAAACGCACGCTGGAGCTTGACGCGGGCGAAGAGAGCGAAGGTTTGCTCAAAGACCTTAACATCCACGAGAGCAGCTTCCAGAGCCTCAAGCGCGGCCTCGGCACCATCACGCGCCTCTCTTTCATGCAGCCGCACGTCGAGCAACGGGCGGTGGACCACGTTTTGGGCTACCTCGAGCGCGGCATCAACGTGGTGCTGGAGTTCGGGCGTTATACCGACATCACCGCCTATATTCTGGTAGCCAATCTGCTCACCCGCCGCATCTATTCCCAATACCGCGAGAGGACGGAGAGGTCTCTGGCCGAGGATAAAGCCGCACCTTCCCCGCTGGTCATCACCATCGAAGAGGCGCACAAGTTCCTCAACCCGGAAGTGGCCTCGCAGACCATCTTCGGCACCATCGCCCGCGAAATGCGCAAGTACAACTGCACCCTGCTCGTTATCGACCAGCGTCCTTCCGGCATCGATACCGAGGTCATGAGCCAGCTCGGCACCAAGATTACCTGCCTGCTGGACAACGAGCGCGATATAGACAGTGTGCTGGCCGGCATCTCCGGCAAGAACGAACTCAAGGGCGTGCTGGCCAAGCTGGCCGCCAAGCAGCAGGCGCTTATCTTCGGACATGCCGTTCCCATGCCGGTAGCTTTCAGCCCGAGGGAATACGGCTCTCGAGAGTCGTATAAAGAATTGGCGCAGAACGAGCGCACTATGGAAAAAGTAGAAAAGGACATCGACGAACTGTGGCGCTGAAAAGCGGAAAGCTGACTGCTGATAGCTGAACGCGGAGGTAAACCATGAGCTGTGGCGCTGAGGCCAAACCCCATAACCTCGGGTTTGAATACATCGAGCTTGCCGGCGAAAAAGTGCGCCTGCGCCCTACCACCGCTGAGGATGCCAAACAGGGCTACAAACTCGTGCACAATAACCGCGATATCCTCAAATGGCTCTGCTGGGATGGCCCCAAGGACCAAAACGAGCTGGCGGAAACCTACGGCACACGCTGGCCACAGGAGATGCGAGAGGGCACCAAGTACTCCTTCGCCATCGAGGAAAAGAATAATTCCGGCGTTTTTATAGGTTCCGCCGATGCCCGCATCCTGCGCCATCCACAGCAGTTCGAAGTCGGCTACTGGCTGGGTGTGCCCTACTGGCGCAAGGGCTACACGACGGAGGTGCTGGCGCTCATCTGCCATTTCTGTTTCAGCCACCTCGAGGCCGACGTGGTCACTTCAAGCGCTTTCGTCGGTAACCTGGCCAGCCGACGTGTGCAGGAAAAGAACGGCTTTCAGTTCGAAGGCACGCTGCGCAGGCAGATTTTCAAGGATGGTAAATGGATAGACCTGTGGCATTTAAGCCTGCTGGCGGAGGAATGGGAAAAAAAGAATTTCAAACCCGTTTCCGAAAGGCTGGTCCCTGTTCAGGCAGACAAGAAATAGTCAACGATTTGAGGGTATATGCGACGTGCTGAAATACTAACCGATTCCTTCAACCTCCGTTACATTTGATACATTGTGTCCTCGAGGGAGCAGGATATGTCAAAGAAAAAGGTCGGCATAGCGCTAGGCGGGGGTGCCGCTCGCGGCATTGCCCATGTCGGCGTGCTGGAAATACTGGAGAAAGAGGGTATTCCCATCGACATTGTAGCCGGTACCAGCGCCGGGGCCGTCATCGGCGCACTGCACGCCTCAGGCATGACAGCCTTGCAGATGAAGGAATTGTTTCTGGGCTTTGACTGGAAAAAACGCCGCCGCCTGGTCGACATTTCCGTTCCACACACTGGGTTCATCGCCGGCGAGCGCTTGATGCACGAAATGCAAAAGATTATGGGCGGAGACATCAAATTCAACGAGCTCAAAAAACCCTTCGCCTGCGTTGCCTGTGACCTCTTGAGCGGTGAGGAAATTGTCATGACAATGGGCTCGGTGGCCGAAGCCGTGCACGCCAGCATCTCCATACCGGTCGTTTTCCAGGCGGTCAAGCGCAAGGGACGCTTCCTCATTGATGGAGGTCTGGTAAACCAGGTGCCCGTGAACGTGGTCAAGGCTATGGGAGCGGATTACATCATCGCAGTGAACGTAGTGCCGCGCCACGTGCAAAAATTGAAAGCCCGCCTGGATGACCAGGGAACCTCCGAGACCGAGAGCGGCCCGCGTCCCAACCTCATAAGCGTGATGCTCAGCGTTATCGACATCGCCAATTCGTGCCGTATAGAGACATGCTTTAGCGGCGCCGACATCGTCATAGAGCCACGCATGCTGCAAATCGGCCCGGCTGATTTTCACAAAGCCGAGCTTTCCATTCTGCAAGGAGAAATGGCCGCCATCGACGCCGTGCTCAAGATAAAACGCGAACTCTCTAAAAATTGAATTGCTGGAGCGTTTGCACAACTGCTATAATTACGCTCACGGGGCTGTAGCTCAGCGGGAGAGCATCTGATTTGCATTCAGGGGGTCAGGGGTTCGAATCCCCTCAGCTCCACCACCCTCAGTTCGTAGCTACCGCGACTATCCCCTATCCTACGATGTTTCCTTATTGCTATACATGCTTAACCTGTTGCCCACCACTTCTTCTTTTCCATCGGCTTAAAGCGGCTAATCCTCATCCAAGCTTCAGCCAGGTGTTACCCTGGCTGAAGCGCATCGGGGACAGGCTAGGCTGACGCGAACCTTGCGGCAGACAACGTCACGACTAAAGTTAGCCTGCTTGCAACGTATTTTGATAGGCTGAGTCCAGGTCGGCCAGGGTAGTTACCAAGTTGCCGTTTTGCATCTGCCATGTCACCTCGGCTTTGGGGTAATTGACGCAAGCTCCACTGATGCCCTTACCCGTCTTGGCATTAAACTTGGTACCGCAGGTGTCGCATACCAAAACCCCCTTCTCTAATGAGAAGCTGGATGAGCGGCAGGGCGGACAGATATCCGCCCTCATGTAGGTGACTCCATCTAGCTTATAGGCCATAAAAGCCTCCTTGCCGGATGGCAGGGTCGCCCAGAAATGAACCATTTTCCCTTGCTCTACAGCGCTTAGCGGCACCGACAACTGGTTCCCGCTCAGCGTCGGAGTGATCCAGGTAGGCTTGTAGCGCATCGCATCAGTGCTGCTCACACCGACAGAACCCCCCGTTGCGGCACTCGATGAGGGCGCCGCTTGGGACCCTCCGCAGGCGGAGAGCAGGACGGCCGCAACCAGCATAAATGGCAACAATACTTTTACCAGTGTTTTTCCAGACATATTAACCTCCTATGTAAGAAATATTCTTGACGATTTCGACGATTTGCCCGTCCTTCAGGAAAAGGGTTTCGCGGGCGTGCCGGGCTATTTCAGGAGCATGGGTCACCATGACGATACTGCGGCCTTCGGCGTTTAATTCTTCGAAAAGCTTTAATATCTCTTGCCCGGTCTTCTGGTCCATGTTACCCGTGGGCTCATCGGCCAGGATAAGCTCCGGGTCGCTCACCAGGGCTCGGGCGATGGCTACGCGCTGTTGTTCCCCGCCGGAGAGCTGGGCGGGCTTGTGATTGGCTCGCTTCTCAAGCCCCACACGTCTCAACATCTCTTTGGCCCGGGCAGTGTCCGCGCGTCTGTTAAAAGCGAGTGGCAGCAGCACGTTTTCGAGTGCGGTAAGGGAAGAGAGCAAATGGTACTGCTGAAAGACGTAAGCCACTTTCCCGCGCCGAAGCGTAACCATCTCGTTTTCAGTAAGATTATCAATGCGATCGCCGTCCAGTATTACCTCACCTGATGTAAGCTGGTCGAGTCCACCAATGATGTTGAGGAGGGTGGATTTCCCCGAGCCGGAAGGCCCCATCACAGCCAGGAAGGAGCCTCTATCCACCGTAAAACTCACATCGTTTAAAGCGGCGACCTGGCCTTCGCCCTTGCCGTATATTTTCGAAACGTTCTTAATCTCTAACATATCTCACCTCACAAAGAACGGAATGAATCAGCCACCCGGATACGCGTGGCGCGGTAGGCCGGATAGGACGTTGCAAGCATGGCCACCGCAATGGCGACCGCAAGAGAAACAGGCAGCAGCCGGAGTACCCATGTGACTGCCGTACCCTCGAAGATCAAGGGGCCGATAACGTAGGCAAGGAGGCTCCCACATACGTATCCGAAAACACCACCGAGTACGCCCACGATAACGGCCTCTTCCAAAAACATAGCGATAATCTGCCGTTGTGAGGAGCCCACCGCGCGCATGATGCCTATGTCTTTGATGCGTCCATGCACCGAGGTCATCATGGTATTCATCACCCCGAAAGCGCCGATGGCCAGGGTAATACCGGCCAGGGCATACATAAGGCGGTTGATGCGATCGAGCATGCCCATCTCTGTTTCCGCCACCTGCTTGACGGCAACAGCTCTCAACCCCGGGATAGCCCCGTTGAGGGCATCGGCAATTATTTCTACAGGGCAGGCGTTGCAGAGGGCGCGGATATCAATGGAGGAAACCTTCCCTTCCTTTCCAGTAGCCTGCTGCACGGTAGAGAGGGTGGCAAAGAGCTGGTAATCATCATTGGAACCGGTCATCTCCAGGATGCCAGTAACCTTAAAGGTGACATTACCGACGCTCACCTCATCACCAGCTTTAATCCCCAGGAGTTCACTGGCGGAGGCGCCAGCCAAAATATCATTCATTCCTGAAATGTAACCCCCCTGCTCCACCTTCCACCAGGTGCGCAAGAGCCTCTCTTCCTCAGGGATCACTCCCACAACCAGCACATTCGTGCCGTTCACGGCGGCATTCACGTAAAGCTTAGGGGCGATGGTAGCTATGTTCCCCTCGGCTTCAACTGATTTGAGGGCTTTCCGTATCTCGCCGTCGGTAATGGTGCGTATCTCCGGAAGTCTCCCCTCGTCGATATAGTTATCGCCTATACTGAGAGCCCCGAGGCTTAAGTCCCCGAGCGTCATATTGAGATTGCTAACGGCGGGAAGGATAGTCAGGTTGGGGCCGTACTTCTCAAGCTGGGCTATGATGCGGGCCTGCCCGGCGGCAGCCACAGTCAGAATGCTCACCACCGTCATGGTGCCGATGATAACCCCCAGGGCGGCGTATAAGACGCGTTTCTTGCGGCGCAGGATATCCTTTAGAACAAGTTTATAGATGTTCATCTTTTATTTCCCTTTCAGGTATGAGATTGCGACGCCTGTTAAGTTTTAGGATAATGGCTCCAGCAAGAGCCCAGGCCGCTATGGCCAGCACCTGCGCCTCTTGAAGTCCCCAGAACAAAACGGACTCATATCGCACGGTGGTGAGTAACAGCCTTCCAAGAGCATATAGTGCGAGATAGACGGCAAAAAGCATGCCGTTCTTGTTGAAACGCCCTTTTAGTATATGCACCAGGAGTAAAGTGGCGGCGTTCCAGAGCATCTCGTAGACTGGATATGGGTGCGTGGGTACGCCCAGTAGGCCGGGGGCTATGGAAGAGGCAGGATTAGTATAGATAAAACCCCAGGGCAGGGTGGTCGCGCCGCCCGCTGCGTCGCCGTTGACGATGCATCCGAAACGCCCGATAATCTGACCGACCAGGATGGCGGGGACCAGAATATCGGCCAGAAGACCGAGCGAAATGCGCTGCGCCCTGGCATAGATGGCGATGGCCAACCCTCCCCCGATGAGCGCACCCCAGATGGCCAGGCCTCCCTGTTGCAGCTGTATAATCTGGATGGGGTTAGCCAGGTAGTAACTTAAGTGGTCGAGCACGTGGAACAGCCGCGCCCCCACGACCCCACCCAACAACACCCATGGGGTGAGATTATAGATAACCTCGCTTGGTATGCCCTTCTGTTTTGCACCCCTCACGGCAATGAAAAACACCGCAAGCGCCGCCGCAAGCACGGCCAGGCTATACCACCTGAGCTCGACGTGCCCGACCTGAAAGATGACCGGATTGATATTGATTACGATGCCATTCATATTTTTATCCAGGAAGATTATATCTTTATATATTATTATAATATTTTATATGTTTTCCAGCTAGTAGAGAGCTGACAGAGGTTGGGACTGGACTGTCTGTCTAGGGGCTTTTAAGCATAATACCGCCTGCGGGAGATTCAACTTCGCCCACAGTGAGTCTTACTATCTCTAACGTCTGTTTCATCTCCTCCAACAGACTGTCGAGTTCGCCCACTACCGCAGTTATTTCATCGATATATGTCGACTGGGTTTTTGAAGCTTTATGAGAGCTCCTGACTTGCCCTTCAATCGCCATTACTCTCTCCTTAAACCGCAATCGAAAAATGCTGTTCCGCACCAGGTTTTTGAACTGCTAGTGGCAAGCGCCGCCGGTTGTATTCGTATCCCCGATGGCACCCTGAGTCGTACTATTAGCCATCGGACAGCTTACCTGGCCCTGGGCGTCGGTCGCCCCGCATCCGGATGTTCCCTGTGCTCCGGTGGTGGGTACGCCTGCCAGCGCCGGCACCGCAAAAATAAGCAGCGCAGCGGCAACCAGGAAGACTCCTGCTCCGGTTGCTACCAAGATATCCTTTTTGTTCTCCATGTTCCTTCCTTTCTTTTAGTTCCTGTGTTGGTGCACATCCCTATCACCGTCGTAATACATACATAACTATAATATGCCCCGTTGCTTAAGCAGAGATTAGAAGGTGCTTAGCAGGAGATTAAATTTCAGCTTGGGTAGTTCTCCTCGAGCGAGTAGGGGGGTGGACGGAAAATGACATTCTCCCCGACGCAAGCGTCGGGGTATCACAATAATCTTAGTTGATCTTTGTGAATCTGGACATATTTACCGGATTCGCCGCAAGCGGCGGGGAATTAGACCCTAATGAGATTGAATATCTCTTTCCTGTATTTTGTTACCAGAACTACATGATAATCACATTGATAGACACCATGCGAAAGATGAATCAGTTCCATGCCTCATATTAT